>PLBD01000034.1 GCA_003135315.1 Acidobacteriaceae bacterium
GGCGCGTCGGAGATGTACCCGATCCAAGGTCTAAAAGCCGAAATGGGGGCACCTGGTGTCATGAGTCTGGCACGTGGGCCTGATGGGTCTGTCTGGATCGGCATATTTTCAGACGGGCCAGGCCGTGGACTTGCCAGGTTTGAGGATGGCACCGTCAAGTCATTTGTGACGCCGACGTTCGATGGAAGTAAGGTGACCGTCTTCGCCCTGCGCTTCGACCGCAATGGTAATCTTTGGGTGGGAACCGCAAGCGATGGGGTCCTTCGTGTTCATGGAGACGCTGTTGACCATTACCAACGCACCGAAGGCCTGTCTGGTGACTATGTTCGCGCTTTCTTTGAGGACCGCGAAGGTATTGTCTGGACTGCCACCAACAATGGAGTAGACAGGTTTCATGATTCGCAAGTCACCACGCTTTCAGCGGTGGAGGGCTTGGCACGTGACAATGCGGTAGGCATTCTGGCCAGCAGAGACGGAACGATCTGGGTCGCGAATGCTTACTCCCTCGACCACGTCGCTAATGGCACTGTCTCCTCCATTCGAACCGGGCATGGTCTCCCGGGACAGCAAGTCTCTTCTTTGTTAGAGGATCACACCGGAAGGCTGTGGGTCGGAGTAGATGACGGACTTTATCTGTTTGAGAACGGGGGCTTCCGACGCCTTCCCGAGCGGAATCATCAACCTCTTGGACTAGTTTTTGGATTGGCCGAAGATAGCGACGGAAATATCTGGGCAGTATGCGCAGGCACGGCGCAGCTTGTGCGTATCGCTGACTTTCGGGTGCAAGAAGCGTTCACTCGAGCCCAAATTCCAGCGGCTCGTATTGCGCCAAATCCTCAGGGGGGAATTTGGATTGCCACTCATAAAGGCGAGCTTGGGCTGCTTCGCCACGGTGGTCTGCGGAAATTCCCTGTAAGTCCCGATGCTAAGGATTCGCTCGCCAATCAGATAATAGGGCAGCCGGACGGTTCCGTGCTTGCTGCTTTTGACAACGGGCTTGTAGGACTGCGGCAGGACAAAGTGCAGCGGATGACGACGAAAAACGGTCTGCCCTGCGACGAAGTCATTTCTTTTGTTCAGGACGGTGCGAGACGCTGGTGGTTGAACACACACTGTGGAATCGTCGAGGTTTCGGATCCCGAGCTTCAGCGATGGTGGGCCAACCCCGACGTGGTAGTCCAGACCCGGGTCTACGATGTACTGGAGGGAGCCCGCCCTTCCGCCCGGCCACCCTTCAATTCGGCGGCAACCTCGGCCGATGGGCGGGTGTGGTTTGTGAACTCGGGCGTCGTGCAGGTGGTGGATCCCGCTAGTTTGTCGCAGAAAGCGTTGCCAGCGGAGACATACGTCGATTCTTTAATCGTAGACCGTAAGGAATTCGCACCAGCTAATAATCTCAAAGTGCCCCCGCTCCCGCGCGACTTGCAGATTGATTACACGTCGCCTACGTTTCTGATTCCACAGAAAGTGAAATTTCGTTACCGGCTCGACGGCTATGACCGTGATTGGCACGACGCCGGCACGCGCCGCCAGGCCTTCTATACGGATTTGCCTCCCGGGAAGTATTCGTTCCGCGTGATCGCAGCCAACAGCGACGGCGTGTGGAACGATAACGCCGCCAAGCTGGATTTCTCGGTGGCTCCGGCGTACTACCAGACGAATTGGTTTCGCGCCCTCTGCGCGATATTCTTCCTGGCGCTGCTGGGGGCGGCGTATCAGTGGCGTGTCCGGCATTTGCATTATCAGTTCGAGATGACGCTGGAGGCGCGCGTGGGCGAACGCACCCGGATCGCGCGGGAGCTGCATGACACTCTGCTGCAGAGCTTCCACGGTTTGCTGCTGCGGTTCCAAACCGCTTTCCAGTTGCTGCCAGAGCGCCCGATGGAGGCTAAAGAGAAGCTGGGAAGCGCGATCGAACAGGCCGCCGACGCGATCACCGAAGGCCGGGATGCAGTGCAGGGATTGCGCGACTCCATAGTGCAAGGCAACGATCTTGCGCTGGCCATAAGCACCCTCGGAGAAGAGTTGGCAGCTGACTCAACCAACCACCGCCCTGAACTTCAGGTAGCCGTCGAGGGCGTGTCACGGAACCTGCACCCCATCGTTCGTGACGAGATCTACAAGATTGCCGCCGAAGCGATGCGGAACGCTTTTCGGCATGCCCAGGCGCGGCAGGTCGAGGTTGAAATTCGCTATGACGATGAACAATTCCGATTGCGGGTGCGCGACGACGGAAAAGGCATTGATCCGGCGGTGCTCTCGCGTCAGGGCACTGAGGGACACTACGGCTTGCCCGGTATGCGGGAACGCGCCACAATTATGGGAGCTAAACTAACGGTGTGGAGCGAAGCCAATGCAGGAACCGAAGTGGAACTGCGCGTTCCTGCCGGCATCGCCTACGCGACCAATCGGCGACGTTCGTGGTTGTCGCTAGCATTTGCCGCGAAGGCAAAGGGATGAAGTAGGAAACCGATCATGAGCGCCGACGCCTCCCGAATTCGAGTCCTTGCGGTTGACGATCATCCACTCGTGCGCGAAGGGATCGCCGGTCTGGTTGGGGTCCAGCCGGACATGACTTTAGTAGGTGAAGCGTGCAACGGTCGCGAGGCTATCCAGCAATTCCGGACGTACCATCCGGACATTACGCTGATGGACCTGCAAATGCCGGAGATGAACGGCATCGA
>PLBD01000530.1 GCA_003135315.1 Acidobacteriaceae bacterium
GTCGCGCCTCAGATCAAGTGTGGTGGTGGTGTTAGGCGGTGGCGTGCCGACGTAAGAATAGCTCCAGGTCCCTCCGTAGCTGCTGACCGTGTTGGTATCGCCAGGACCAGCCTTCGTACTCGTGTAGGTGTGTGCCGAAGGGGTGAGCCCTTCGAACGCAGCTTCGGATGAGGAAAAGATCACAAGGTAGTTGCTCATGATCGACGAAGGGATCTGAGAGAAGCAAAGGGTTTTGGACTCCGGCTGATGAGCCAGCTTGTCGATCCATTTCACGGCGAACTTGGGGATGGCAGGAACGGGCTGTCCGCTCTCAGCGATGGCGAAAGAGACGTTCTTGGTGCAGCCTGCCGGGGCAGAGGCCGGGGTCTGGCACCATGCCAGGGCCGCCGTCACGAGGAGGAAAATTAACACCTTGGGAGCTTTCGCAACCCTGTAGGCCCCACTAATCTCCAGTTTCATATGGCCTAAACCGCCTATTTTACAATGTTATTCCTGCTACCTTTTCGTGTCATCACGAGCGCCAAAAGAACAATTGATTTCCCCGAAAAAGCGTCCTACACTACGATCATGTCGCGCGTGTTGGTAACCGCTGCCATTTTACTATTGGTGGGCGCGCTGTTGCTCATCGGTTACGACATATTGAGCTTTAGATTGGGACTTCCCAGCGTCATTACCCCCCTATTGTCCCTATTACCCGATGTCGCTTCCGGCTTCGGTTCGGCAATGTCGAATTACAAGGGATGGATGATTGGTATTATATCCGGCCTGGTCGTTGTGTTGCTGCTTATCCGCTTCCCCAAGTTTGGAAGATTTTGATGGCGTTGGTCTTGCAATTGGTGCTTTGCAGGGCTCCCCTCCGGCCTGCGGGATCAGCCGGGTGAACCGCCAGGATGGTTCGGCGACCGCGGGCCGTCGTGCACGACGTCACTGGTCGAGTAAATGGAGCAGGTGAAACCGATGGAATGTGTGACGATACGGAGCTTCAGGCGAGCATTGGGACATCTGCCTTTTGCCGCCAGGCGGCATCGCAAGACCGCGGAAGGCGGCCAAAGCCTGGCGGAGTTTGCCTTGATGCTGCCATTCATGGCATTGTTGTTGATCGGAGTTGTAGAAGTGGGGCGGGCCGCCTTCCTGAGCATTGTGGTAACTCATGGGGCGTCCGCTGGCGTCGAGTATGGGGCCCAGAATTCCACCACCATGGTGGATATTGCCGGCATGACGCTGGCAGCTACTCAGGACACGAACTATAGCGCGATGACGGTGACTCCGTCGTATGGCTGCCTGTGCGACAACGGATCCGGGACTTCCTGCACGGACCCCGTACCCGGTCCAGGCAGTTGCGCGGGGATTTCCTGTAGCGGGCAAATTGTGCAGTGCGTCCAGGTTAAGACCCACGCGACCTTTGATGCGTTGTTTCACTATCCCGGCTTGCCCAGCACTTTCCAGGCTAACGGAAATGCAGTCATGCGGGTGCGGCCCCACTAGGTGTTTGGGGGATTCATCGGATTTTCCGCAATGGCTTGCGGCTAATAAGAGGAGTGAGTGATGAAGATTCGGAACGTCAGGCAACAACACGGAGAGGCAGGTAACGCTCTCGTCGAGTTCGCGGTTTCGATGGTGGTCATCCTCACCCTGCTGTTCGGAATCATAGATGTAGGCCGGGCGCTTTATGCCTATGACTGGGTGTCGAATGCAGCGCGCCTAGGCACACGTTTTGCCATGGTGAGAGGTTCGAGCTGCTCNNGTATTGTGGGCGAAAACTCTTTCTCAATTCTGCCCTGCGCTCCCGGGACGCAGGTCTATGTCGAAGTGCAATATTCCTTTTCATTCCTTTCCCCTTTGGCTCCCCACTCCTGGCTTATGACCAGCTCCTCGCAGGTGTACGTTTCACGATAGGGAAAAATTGCAAAGGCAAGCGCTACGCCAGTAGATCGTCGATTATCTTCTGGCCTAACTGCTCCGACGTATAACGCTCCTTCCCGATCTCGGCCAACAGGGTTTGTTCCGCAGAGAGAACCAACTTAATAACCTGGGGAGTGTCAGCCGTCTTGCCTGAACCCATACTCAACCGCAGGGAAGCGGAATTGTTCTGGTAATCGAGGTTCGCTATGCGCTCTTCGGTGCAGGTAGGCTTGGCTAGGACTTGCGCGCTGCGGCTGCCTTCATCCCCAGACACACTTACGGCCAGCACGTGGGCACCAAATTTAGTGTTGAAACCTCCTTCTATGCTTTGGAACCACGCAAAAAGCTGGCGGCAAAACTGCCCGCCAAGCCTGCGCTTCATGGCCTCTTCGTAGGCCAAGCGTTCTTCCTGAGCTCGCTGGGACTTATACTTTTCCTTTGCCCTCTGTACGGCTTCGTCCAGCCAACGAGTCTGTATCATACGGGAGAAAACTCCTCATGGATCTGCTCCCACGACAAATGGGAGCTTTGTCGGATCAGAGTCAAAATTGCAAATTGCAGCTACTGCCCGAGCAGTAAATGACCGATTCGGCCCGGTCCCCACGAAAAATCTTTCTGGATTACTAGCTCAGCGACGGTAAGGAGCAATCACCAGTCGGCCAGGGCCAACTTGTCCTGTTACGTGATCGACAGTTGGTCCCCGACCATAGTTGAAGTCTGGGCGATAACGCCCGAAGGCAGTTCCAGCACGCACCGCGCCTTCCAATGGAGCCCGGTCATACGATAAGGCGCCATCGTGTGGCGCAAATGAAGTACTCGCCAGTCGCGGTCCAAAAAAATCACATCAATAGGAAAACGCATGGCCACGGTATGTATTGCTTGCGACGGAATAATAAGCAGGCCGGTTCCAGGCTCGAGCCCACGCTTTCCCAATAACCCTACGAGCCGGCGCATACTCGTCCCGGCGACGGTAATCTGTTCCCCCAGCACGGTATTCCTGGTCGTGTTGAGGACGGCGACCGTCTCCGTTTCCACGTTACCTTCGTTGAGACGGACGCTTTGTAGTAGACATACGTTTGCGCCTCGCGATCACGACTCCCAGAAGAATCACTGCGAGTACTCCCGCGATAACCCGAATCATCGTTACACCGTCCATAATCTATCGCCTCCCTGTCATGGATTCACTTACCTAGGTCTTCGAACGTCTTCATAATCGAAAGTACTCCCGGTCCGAGCAGCACTACAAAAAGTGACGGGAAAATGAAAATTGCCAGCGGAAAGATCAGCTTGATGGTGGTCTTGGCTGCCTGTTCTTCGGCCAGCATCAACCGCTTCGTCCGCAAGCCGTCAGCAAACGTCCCCAGAGCTTTGGCAATTGGAGTTCCCAAGCGCTCGGTTTGCACCAGCATCGCGACAAACTGGTTGACGGTATCCAGATCAACCCTGTCGGCCATGCTCCGCCAGGCATCAAGGCGCGGTTTGCCGGCGCGCTGTTCATAGCCGATAATGCTGAGTTCGTCGCTCAGTTCGGGGTGCACGGGCTGTATTTCTTTGGCGATTCGGATCACAGCCTGGTCGATACCCAGGCCCGCTTCCATGCAAATCACCAGCAGATCCAGAGCGTCAGGCAGCGCTCGTCCAACCTTGCTCTTGCGCTTGCTGATTTTATAATGCAGAAACGCGTCCGGCACAAAGAACCCGAGCACACCCAAGGCCAGAGCCCACCAAATAATGTTCTCTGGCGGGGCAAAGGTTGCCGCCACTACCCCAACAACGGGGGTAAGTAGCTTCAGGCTCAGATAAGTTTCGACATCCTCAGGTTTGCGATAGCCGGCAACGCCCAATCGGTAGGCCAGATCCTCGTCATGCGATTTCAACCAATCGCGGAAGGGGGCCAGCGGCTGGGTTGCCATGGTGAAGACATTCTGGGCCTTGCGCTGCTGGGATTCCTCGGTCGCGTCGGCTTCGTGATAACGAGACCGCAAATTGGCAAGCCGTACTTCGGTTGGCGAGCGCTCGCGCGCGACCAGCAGAAGTATGAGGGCGATTGCAGCAAACAAGGCAATGGCCGCGAAAACCGCAATGAGTGTGACTACCATATCAGTACTTGATCTGAATGATCCGACGTATAACCATGGCTCCGACGAACATGCTTGCTAATGTCAGATAAACCATTTTCCGGCCAGTTTCGGTCTCGAACAACGGGCTTGTATAGCCGGGCCTGATGACATTGAGCAGAATAAAGCAAACGAACGGAAGCGCTATCAGGATGACGCCGGTCATCCGGCCTTGCGCCGTATACACTTTCACCTTCTGCTGCAATTGAATTCGCGAACGCAGCACGGCGGCAGTCTTGTCCAGCAACTCAGCAAGATTTCCTCCGGTTTCCTTCTGCACCAGGATGGCAGCGACAAGAAACTGAAGGTCGGGCAGGGGGAATCTCCGGAAGAGGTTCAGCATGGCTTCGCGAAATGGCAACCCGAAGGTCATCTCGTCGGCGCATTGGCGGAACTCCGGTCCCAGCGGATCGACAATCTCTTCGGCAACTGTGACGAGGGCGCTGGGCAGCGAGTGGCCGGCACGAAGGGAACGCGCGATCAGGTCGACCGCATCCGGGAGCTGCAAGTTAAACCGGCGGAAACGAGCCGAACGCCGATACAATACAAAGAGTAACGGAGCCACTCCCAGCACGATCCCAAACCATCCTACAAAACCGACAGGCATCCAAATGTTGCCAATGATGGCGCCCACAAGCATGAAGCATGCCGAATAGAAGAAGAAGCGGCCCACCGTCCATCCCATCTTCGCCTGCTCCAGCAGCAACTGCAGATGCAGGGCGGAGTTGGTCTCGCGAAGGATGCGATCGATCCAGGCTATTCGACTGAAGGTGACGCGGCGGACGATTTCCGTCTGCTCACCTTCTTCGATAAAACGATGATCCAGGTTGCCAAGCCGCTCCTGAATTCGCTTGTCGGATTCGGAAGGCTCCAGGAGGAAAAGGAGCAAAACGAATACAACCCCCAGGAGAATCAGAAATACGGTGATCATTGGCGGCATAAGTTGATCTGCCTATATCTCAAACGTGTGTTCAAAGATGTTGGTGGGGAGAACGATTCCGGCTTTCTTGAGTCTCTCGGCGAACTTCGGAGACACACCCGTTGCCTTGAACCGCCCCAATACGCGTCCTCCGACGTCGATGCCAAGCTTTTCAAAGACAAAGATGTCCTGCATGGCAACCACGTCGCCGGTCATACCGGTAATTTCCGTGACATAGGTGATGCGGCGCGTGCCGTCGCTCATGCGGGAGATCTGCACGATAATGGCGATCGCAGACGCGATCTGCTGGCGCAACGCCTTTTCCGGGAGATTCAGGTTGGACATCAGTGCCATGGTTTCCAAACGGGCGACGGCATCACGCGGGCTGTTGGCGTGGATCGTCGTCAGTGATCCGTCATGCCCGGTGTTCATCGCCTGCAGCATGTCNNCATGTCGAGGGTTTCCTCGCCACGAACCTCGCCGACGACTATCCTGTCCGGCCGCATACGCAGGGCATTGATGACCAGTTCGCGTTGCCGCACCGCGCCTTTGCCTTCCACGTTGGGGGGACGGCATTCCAGACGAACCACGTGTTCCTGCTGCAGTTGGAGTTCGGCCGAATCTTCGATGGTAACGATGCGTTCCGTATCGCTGATATAGCCGCTCAGCACATTCAACAGGGTTGTCTTACCGGCGCCGGTACCACCGGAGATGACGATGTTGAGTTTGGCCCGCACCGCGGCTTTCAGCGCCTCAAAAATCGGGGCCGTGACGGTTCTGTTGGCGAGCAGCTGCTCGCTGGCAATGGGGATCTTTCCAAACCGGCGGATCGAGAGAATCGGACCGTCGACCGCAAGCGGCGGGATGATGACGTTGACGCGGGAGCCGTCAGGCAAACGCGCATCGCACATGGGCGAGGATTCGTCGACGNNCGCGGGAACCATCCTGCAGGCGAGCATCCACCATGGGCGAGGATTCGTCGACGCGCCTGCCCACCTGGGAGACGATCTTGTCGATAATGTGATTGAGGTGGGCATCGTCCTTAAAGGTGACGCTCGTCTTCTCCAGCACGCCGGAACGCTCCACGTACACCTGCCGGTACGTATTCACAAGGATGTCGTTGATGGTGGCATCCTGGAGCAAAGGCTCAAGCGGTCCCAAACCAAAGACTTCGTGCAATACCTCACGGGACAGGCGATCCCTCTCACTGGTGCTGAGGGGAGTGTCCTGCTTCACGATGAGGCCCTGAATCACCTCTTGCACCTGCGCCCGGGCCCTGACATCCTCCAGCGACGTCAGCTTTTCCAGGTCAACCTGGCTAAGCAACTCCCGATGGATTGTGGTCTTGAGCTCCTGATAAGCCTTAGCGGAGACACCAATGGTGCGCTGGGCAGTCCAGGTGCCGCTACCAACCCGCATATCAGGACCAAACGTCTTCGTGTTAGCCATTTATTGCACTTCCTTACTTACTCTGAGACCCGAAAAGACTGAGCAACCCGCGCGCCCCTTTGCTCTCCTTCGCTGCATCGGGTTCCTCCCCGATCAGAAGGTCCGCCCAGGCATCAAGCGGCACCGCCAAGTCCGTCTTACGGGAGAAATCGATGGGGGTGCCGGCATTGATGGCGTTGACGATCAGCTCGTAATTGTTGGGGATTCTTACCGCAACCGGGCGGTGCAGAGAGGCCTCGATCTCGCGGTCATTCAAGGCGCCCCTTCGCGAACTGCGGTTAAGGATGATATCGATGTTTTCGTCGGGATAATGCAGGCCCGTCAGGTACTCGATCGCACGAATTGCATTGTGGATCGCCGGAAGTTCGGGCGTGATCACGATTTCCAGGCGGTCGGATTGCCGGATGGCGGCACAGGTGTCCTCGCTCAGTCCCGGGGGACAATCGATGAGGACATATTGATAGTTTTCCGCCAGAAATGCCAGTGTGTGCTCAATGGCATCGGATGCGGCGGTGGGAAACGCATGGATCGCTTCCGGAGAATCCATGACGTTCAAACCGCTGGGATGCTGCAACAGGAAGCCTTGCAGCAGATCGGCATCGAGCCGGTCCATATTATGGACCAATTCATAGAAACTGTACTGATGACGGCCCAGGCCGAGGTAGAGAGCGAGATCGCCGAGCGCGGGATGTTGGTCCACGACCAGGCACTTCTGCTGGTGCCTCTGCACCAGATTCAGCGCCAAATGCAACGCCAGGGAGGTAACGCCGGTTCCGCCCTTGGCTCCCATCACGGTAATCACGCGGCCTTTTTGTCCCAACAGCTTACCCTGGCGCCGCGCCTCCACATGAACCAGGGCGTCCAGTAGCTGATCGCCGCGGAGCGGCTTCTGCAGATACTCGGAACACCCGGAACGCATCGCCTTGATGATAGCGTCGGGATGAGCGTCATTGGAGACGGCAAAGATGTTGATGCTGGTGTCGCAACCGTCGTGGAGCCGCTGGCTTACCCGCGCGCCGGTCTCCGGGTCGTCAAAATCGACCACGCAGACCCGATGCTGAAACTGCTCCAGCATCCGCATGACTTCACGCGGGTTAATATGCTGGTCCACGTTGTCTACGACATGGGCCCCGGCTGTTTGCTTAAGCAAGACCTCCAGGCTGTCTCGTGAAGCCGGATCCATATTTATACAGAGGATCCCAATGCGCCGTTCAGACCTGCGCGAACCCATTATCATCGTCGGACGGTCAGTCATAGTCAATTCGTCTCAGGAGTACTCTTAGGATCAGTTGGGGGAATGTTAGGGCTCGGCAAACCTTTGTCGAACCTCTCCTTGTCAAGATTTCGAACCGGCATATTGACCTGTGGCGCGGCGGTAGTCGGCACGCTCCCTCCTACCGGGTCAATAATGGTGGGCGTAACCAGTACGAGCAGTTCCGTGTTCGTACGATTATTACTCCTCGACCGGAAAANNTCCAGGAACCTTGCTGAGTTGTATGGTCACGCGGTCGTCCAGCAGTCCGGCAATGCCGAAGCTTTGGCCATCCTTGAGCTCGATAACGGTTTCAGCACGCCGCACGGAAAGGGCGGGCATGGTGAAGCCAGAAATTGTAATGGCATTGGTATAGTCGAGGGAACTTACCTCAGGAGCAATTTTCAGCCGAATCGAACCGTCCTCCAGGATCGTCGGCACAAACTCCAGCTTTACGCCATACGGCTTGAACTGGATGGTAACGGTCGGAGTGCTCCCCGCAGTACCGACAGCCGCTACTACCGGGTATGGGAATTCTCCACCTGCTAGGAAATGGGCTGCCTCCCCATTGAGAACCATTAAGTTGGGTTCAGCCAGGATCTGCAATACATTTTTCGTCTGAAGGTCCGAGATGGTAGCCCCCAGGTTAATGTCGGGGCGGTACAGGAAGATATTCAGGAGATTCGACAAGCTGAACTGCTGGGGCGTCTGCGGCGGCGCTGTACCGCCTGAACTCGAACTGTTCTGAACAGCAAGAGGCCCAAACTGCTGCGTGCTAACGGTGCCGATGGTATTGGTCGCGCCGGTGCTGAACAAATTGATACCAAATTGAGTCAGTTTGCCGCGGTCCGCCTCGGCAAAGCGCACTTTCAGCATCACCTGCTTCTGACGCGGAGGCGCCGCGACCANNCACGGTCCCGACCAGCGTCACCTTCCCACCCTGCGATTGCACCTCGATATTGCTGTTCGGGAATGACTGGTCGAGGGTGTTGCGCAAGGGAGTGATGTCAAGATCGGCGTACACATCGAGAGTGCGGTTTTGTCCCGTTTCATCCCACACCATCAGGCTGCTGCCACCGGTTTCCTTGGCGGTAATCACCAATTCCCGCGGGGAAGTCGGTACCGACTCGATGACCGCAGGGTTTCCGGTAAGAACGCGCTTGATCCGGGACCCGGTGTGGATCAATAGCGAGTGGCCCACCAGAATGTGCACGGTTTCAGGACCTTGCTCGCCTGGCTGTCCCATGGACGCCTGAGACTGGGGGGCCGAAGCCGGCGCCTGTGCCATGCCGGGTGCTTGTTGGTTGGGGGCTTGCTGTGCTGGCGCCGCATCCGAACCCGATGGTTGCTGCTGGGCGGCAACTGCCAACGTCGTAAGGCAAAGCGAAGCAGCCATCAGCAGTGCGACGGCTACGCTTTGCCGGAAAAGCCTTTCCTTGCCAATTCGCTTCCTTTGCACGAGATGCTCCGTTCGAGTTGGTGTTAGAACTTGACCGAACCCTTCTTCGTACCGTCGTAGGTCTCAACTTCGTAAGCGGTCGGCGGTTTCGGCGCCGCCGGCGCTGGTGCTTTCCTGGCTACAACGACCGGGGCGGCAGGGGCGCCTTGCAGGTCCTTCATGTTGACAGGGCGGGTCGTCGGCTTATCCTGATCCGAAGCATTCCGGAGAACGAACTGCACTGTCCCCTGGTTGGTGGCCAGCAAAAGTTTTTCCGCATCATCCGGAGCCAGCAACAGCGTCACTACCTTCACATTCTGCGGCTTGCCGTTCACATCCGGTTGCAGCTTCTCGCCGGTGCTCAAAACCTCAACGTCCTGTAAAACGGTCGTGGTCATGGGGTCCTTGGCGCCGTCCTGGCGGAAACTAACCAGCACATCGACGTGCGATCCTGGATAGAGGAAGCCGGCGACTCCGACGACGTCATTGGAGTGGACCGACACCGCGCGCATCCCTTCGGGAATCTTCACGGTCAGACCGATTCCAGAACCTGCGGCAGCAACT
>PLBD01000387.1 GCA_003135315.1 Acidobacteriaceae bacterium
ATCCCAGCATTGTGGGGAGTTCCGTCCACATTGACGGCTTCCCGTACACCATCGTCGGCGTGATGCCGGCTGGTTTTCGCTTTCCCATCGGCGTTCCGAATACCGTTTACACGCCGATGCGCGTTCACAAAGAGCTGCGCACCGCGCGAGGCGATCACTGGCTGCAAGTGGTTGGCCGCTTGAGACCGGGCATCACGGTGGCGCAGGCGCAGGCGGACATGACCAGCGTGCTGACGAACATCGGGCGGGCTTATCCGGACACGGACAAGGGGCGGACGGCTCGCGTCATGCCGCTGACGATGCGGGTTACCGGGCAAGACCAGCGGCAGGCGTTGTGGATCATGGCCGCGGGCGTGGTGTTCGTGCTGCTCATCGCCTGCGTCGATGTGGCCGTAATGCTGCTGGCGCGCGGCGTGAGCCGTCAGCGAGAGATGGCGATTCGCACCGCGCTGGGCGCCGGACGCGTGCGCATCGTGCGGCAAATCCTGCTGGAGAACTGCGTGCTCGGCGTGGTTTCGGCGCTGGGCGGCCTGCTGATTGCATGGGGACTCACGGCCGGGATGAGCCAGTTCCTCAGTAAGTCGTTCGAGCGTGGCGGCGACATTCATCTTAACTGGGCGGTGTTTGCAGCAGCGTTTGCCATCGCCATCGTGTCGAGTCTCATCTTCGGAATCATTCCAGCGAAGAAGCTGTCCGCGGGCGATCCCTCACTCTCGCTGAAGTCCGGTGCAAGCGTGGGAACGGAGCGCGGCGACTACCGTCTGCGGTCGGCGTTTGTGGTCACCGAAGTGGCGCTGTCGCTGATGCTGCTGGTTTGCACGGGACTCGTGCTAATGCAGCTGTGGCGAATGCAGCATGTGGATTTCGGCTACACGACAGACCACTTGCTCACGTTGGAGATCAACGTCTCGCCGGGAGAGTACGCCGGCAAGGACTTGGACGCCGAGTTGTACCGGCCGCTGGAGGAGAAGGTGCGCGCGATCCCGGGCGTGACGGCCGCAGGTTACAACCGGCTCGTCCCGCTGCTGAATTGGGGCTGGAACACCGGGATCACGATGGTGGGCAAGCCGCCCGATCCGCCGGACCACGAGCGACTGGCGGAAGTCCGCATGATTTCGCCCGGCTGGTATCAGGCGATGGGGCTGCATCTGCTGCGCGGCCGCCTGCCTGATCCGGCAATCGATAAGCCCGGCCCGCATCAGGTCGTGGTGGTGAATCAGAAGTTCGTCGATACCTTTCTCCCCGGCGAAGAGCCGCTGGGCCAGCAGATCAAACAAGACAAGGACAACCAGACCATTATCGGAGTGGTGAGCAATGGCCGCCAGGCGATCGACGAACCGGTGATGGCTGAAGTGGACTTTCCCATGTCCGAGGTGGAGCTCAAGGACAACGTTGACGTGCTGAGCACCATGTCGCTGTTTGTGCGCACGACCGTGCCGCCGGAAACGATTGCCGGCCAGCTTCGGCAGGCGCTGCATGAGGTCGCGCCGTCAGTGCCGTTCCGCACACCCGAAACCATGGACGACGTGCTGGCCGACGCGCTGATATTCAATCGCATGCAGGGCTGGCTGTTCAGCATCTTCGCGGTGATCGCGCTGCTGCTGGCGCTGACCGGAATCTATGGCGTGTTGAGCCAGGAAGTTGGCCTGCAAACGCGCGATATCGGATTGCGGATGGCGCTGGGCGCGTCGCGACCGGACATCCTGCGCCTGGTGCTGAGCCGCGCCGCGCTGCTGATGACGGTTGGAGTCGTCATTGGCGTGCTCGGCAGCGTGGCTTCAAGACGCCTTCTGGCCAGCGTCATTCCGGTGGAGACAGGCCGGGACGCGATGGCGATCGCGTTGCTCGCTCTGGGCCTGGGCGTCATTGGACTGCTGGCCAGCCTGGCGCCGGCGCGCCGCGCAGCGACGATTGAGCCGATGCAGGCGCTGCGAAACGAGTGATTTCACCACGGAAGCACGGAGGACACGGAGGAAAAAATTTTCAATTCGGCTCCTCTGTAACGGACAATTCGGCAAGAAAGCCGAATCAACAACAAGGTGCTTGACGTTCGGTTCGCTTTTCCGTGCTCTCCCCGCTTCCGTGGTGAAAACAAATTCCAAACTCCCCCCGCGGCCTATAATTTCCTCATGCTCTTGCACGGAATTTTCCCTCCCATTACTACGCCGTTCTATCCCGACGGCAAGATTTACTTCCGCAAGCTGGAACAGAATGTCGAACAATATTCGCGCGGCCCGATCGCGGGCATCGTAGTGCAGGGTTCGACCGGCGAAGCCGTCCTGCTGAGCGACGACGAGCGCCGCGATGTGCTGAAGTGCGCGCGCGAGTCCGCCGCCAACGAGAAGGTCCTGATCGCCGGCACCGGAATCGAGAGCGCCGTGGAGACGCTCCGCCTGACGGAGTACGCCGCCGAACTCGGCTACGACGTTGCCATGGTGCGCACGCCGCACTACTACAAGGGCCAGATGGCCCAGCCCGCGAACATGCTCGCGTTCTACCGCTTTGTCTGCGATCGCTCGCCGCTGCCGGTCATCATCTACAACTTCCCGCAGGCCACGGGATACGACATCCCGGCGGAAATCGTGATTGAGCTGGCCGAGCACCCGAACCTCATCGGCATCAAGGAGTCGTCGGGCTCCATCGAGAAAGTTCAGAAGATGGTCGCGGGCACGCGCCACATCAAGCGCAGCGCAACCGTGACCGAGACCTTCGCGGCGGCGACGGGCCGCATGTTGAAGGCAGCCGCCGCCGCTTCCGCGAGTGCCGACGGAGGCGCGCTGGTAACGGTCGGCGCGCTGGCCGGAACTGCCGCGCCCAAGCCGTCGTCCGTGGCGGTCACGGTGGTCGGCGGATTGAAGACGCGCCAGAAGGAAGTGGGCTTCCAGGTGCTGGTGGGCGCGGCGCAGAAGCTGCATCCGTCGCTGGAAGCCGGAGCAGTGGGCGCCATCCTCGCCTTCGCCGATTGCGCTCCGACCGCGTGTTACGAGATCTATGCAGCATGGAAAGACGGCGACGCTGCCCTGGCTCGCGAGAAGCAGGAGCGCATTGCCAAGGTTGCCGAGCGCATCGTCGGCGGACTGAGCATTCCCGGCGTGAAGTACGCGATGGATTACAACGGCTACTTCGGTGGAACAGTGCGGCTGCCGCTCCTGCCACTCACGGCCGACAAGAAGGCTGAAGTGGAGCAGTTGCTGGAGGGAATCAGGAATTAGTGGCCAGTGGCCAGTTGCCAGTGGCCAGTGGCCAGTGGTCGGCTGTCGATAGCAGCTGTCTAAAGCGGCCACCGTCCCTAACGACAAGCCTTCAGCCGAGCGTCTGGGGCGCGAAAGAGGATAGCCCACGGTTTCAACCGTGGGTCGCGTGACAAAAGAAACCCGAGTCCTCCGGCGCGTGCCATCCGGCTTCAGATACACGAAGTGGAACATCCATGGGGCCCCCGCAAAATAAAGGTAATAAATCACTCTGAAAGCCTGCCCAGCGCTTGCCGAGCGAAGTCTGCACTCCGGTCACCTCAGTGGCTAAAGCCAACTTGAGACGCCACCTCCGATGCACCGCTGAAGCGGTGCGCCACCCGATACGCCAACTTAGGATCTGCTCCAACTCACGGGCGAACCTGCGGCACCAAGTTCGTTCTACGGTTCAATTTCCGCGAAACATTTCGCGCACATCGAATATAGTGATTGCGATGCCTTCCCTTGCCCTTTCCGACCTGATTGGCGCGCCGGTAATCGACAGCACCGGCTCGCGCGCGGGCAAGGTGCGCGAGGTAACGCTGGCGCCGCAGGAGAACTCCAGCCTGGTGGTGGGCTTCGTCGTCAAGACGCAGCAAGGCGACCGGCTGGTCCCCGCCACGGCCCTCAGCCTCATCAATCATGGCCTGCACATCACCACGGAGGCCAACGACTGGACTCCCTACGGCGGCGGCGAGGGCTTGCTGCTGCTGGAGCGCGACCTGCTCGATCAGCAGATCATCGACGTGCACGGACGCAAAGTAGTGCGCGTGAACGACGTCGACATCCACGAGGAGAGCAGCGACGGCCACATCGTCCTCAAGATCGGCGCGGTGGACGTGGGCGCGCGCGGCGCAATACGCCGGCTGCTGAAAGGCGTGGTGCCGGCCGCGGCGCTGCATCTGCTGCTGGAAAAAATCCCGCCCAGGATGATTCCCTGGGACTTCGTCGATCTCATCGAGATCGATCCCGCGCGGCGCGTCAAGCTGAAGATCTCGCTCGCCCGCCTGGCCCAGCTTCACCCCGCCGACATTGCCGACATCGTGGAAGATCTGGCTCCGGCGGAGCGGGAAGCCATCTTCGAGACGCTGGAGGACGGAGTCGCGGCTGAGACCCTGGAGGAGATCGACCCCAAGGTGCAAGTGTCGATTATGAGCTCGCTCGACTCCGATCGCGCTGCCGACATTGTGGAGGAGATGGACCCGGACGCCGCCGCCGACTTGCTGGGCGACATGCAGCCGGATGACTCGGAGAAGATCCTCACCGAAATGGAGCCGGAGGAGCGCGCCGAGGTCACCGAGCTGATGACCTTCCACGACAACACGGCGGCGGGCCGCATGACCACCGACTACATGGCTCTGCCCCCCGGCGCCAAGGTAGAAGATGCGGTGGAGATGCTGCGCAACTTCGAGGGCGGCGTCGAGAGCGTCAGCACCATCTACATCATCGGCGACAAAGACAAGCTGCTGGGCTCGGTGCCGCTGGCCAAGATCGTGCTGGCGCCGCCGGGCACTCCGCTGATGATGCTGAGTACCGGGCACCTGACCACCGTCCATCCGGGCGCCGATGAGAAAAGAGTGGCGGAGTTGTTCGACAAGTACAATCTGCTTACGCTGCCGGTGATCGACGAGGACGGCGTGTTGACGGGCGTCATCACCGCCGACGATGTGATCAATATGCTGCGGGCCAAGCTGTAGCGGACTGCCGCGTCACCGAATCATGGCCGAACATTCCGTCATCTTCAANNCTCATCCTCGGCTACGTGCTGGCGGGTATCGTCTTCAGCCCGTTTACTCCCGGGCCGGCGGTGCGCGAGGCACACACCTTCCAGATTGTCGCCGAGGTTGGCGTGGTCTTCCTGATGTTCTCCATTGGGCTGGAATTCTCGGTGGCGGAGCTGCTAAAGGTGAAGTGGGTCTCGTTGGTAGGTGCGCCGCTGGGTGTCGTGCTGCTGTCGCTGATGGGCGAGGGCGTGGGCGCGCTGCTGGGCTGGGGCGCGCTGCGCGGCCTGGTGGTGGGGATGATCATCTCCGTCGCCAGTACGATGGTGCTGTCGCGGCTGCT
The DNA here is from genome assembly GCA_003135315.1 of Acidobacteriaceae bacterium. Taxonomy (GTDB): domain Bacteria; phylum Acidobacteriota; class Terriglobia; order Terriglobales; family Acidobacteriaceae; genus Bog-257. The sequence goes on from PLBD01000387.1 coordinate 5,295, forward strand.
GCTGGACAGCGGCCAGCTACAGTCGGCCCACGGCAAGGTGATGATCGCGATCACGCTGGTGGAGGACCTCATCGTCGTCGCGCTGACGATCCTGATGCCGACCCTGGCCAGCTTGTCGCCGCATCACCTGCTGGGAGTGGCGCTGTCGCTGGGTAAAGCCGCGCTGATCCTGGCGCCGATTGGCTTCCTCGCAGTGTACCTGGTGCCGCGCTGGCTGGCGCGGGTGGCGCGGTCCCAGAACAAAGAGCTATTTCTGCTGGTGATCCTCGCGATCTGCCTGGGGACGGCAGCGCTGACCGAAGCGGTCGGGTTGTCGCTGGCGCTTGGGGCATTCGCGGCGGGCCTGATCATCAGCGCGTCTGAATATGCGCACCAGGCCCTCGAGCAAATGCTGCCCCTGCGCGATGCCTTCGTGGCGCTGTTCTTCGTCACCGTGGGGGTTCTGATCAATCCGCGGGCGGTGTTACGCGAACCCGCGCTGCTGCTGGCCATTCTGGGGTTGGTTGTGGTGGGTAAGTTCGTCGTGTGGACAGGCGTGACGAAGCTGTTTCGCTATCCCTGGCGTACCGCAGTGCTGGTTGGGACCGGCCTGACCCAGATCGGCGAGTTTTCATTCATCCTGGTGCAGGTGGCGCACGCCAACAACCTGCTGGGCGACGAGTTCTACCACGCGACCCTGGCGGCCTCGCTGCTTTCGATTCTTGTAAACGCGACATTGGTGCGCACTGTACCGCGATGTATCGGAGCAGCGAGGGCGTAACCGCGCGGATACTCCCCTGGGTTTTGGCTTGAAGCAGCCGTGGCTGAGCTTCTAGACTTATATTCCTCTGGTATTTTTCCGCCTCCCAACCTTTCCTCCTCACCTGAAGACTTTGAATTTGCTGCGTACATGGTGCAAGATACTGTGTTTTGCACAGGAGGGGCACAATATATTGCGTTTTGCATCTTGACCCCCCGAACTTCCAGACGTAAAGTTAGGTTGTTTCGGACGGAAGGGTGTGCCTCGCGAAGTGGGTTCGAGGTGACTCGGCACGACGGTTTCGCTGCGC
>PLBD01000423.1 GCA_003135315.1 Acidobacteriaceae bacterium
AGGCATGTAGTATGGTGCTGTCGGCGGCCAGAATGAAGCTCCCTATCGCTGAAAGCAACGAAGGCTCGCGGTTCAACCGCGTGATGGCAGAGACGGTGATAGCGCTCGTCACGGTGGACATGATCCTGGCGGAGCTCGTTCATCTAAATGCCCTCGACGAATTACGGGTTCTGGCAGGTTTGTCTGTAGGGTCTTTCGGCGTCTGGGTGTTGTTTGCGGCCTACTGCTATTGCCGCTGGCGGGGCGAGGGTTTGGCAAAGCTGGGAGACATCTCCCAGTTGGCAGTCTGGTCGCTGCTGGCCATCCCGGCCATTTATTTTCTAATTCCAGCTGCCGGCAGGAGTTCCCGTCCGCTGGTCGACAGCGCGCTGGCCAGAATCGATGCCGGCATGCATTTCCAGACCGCCGCGGCAGTTCGCCTGATTTCGCAGCTTCCGCTCCTGCGGCATGCCCTGGGCATCAGCTACGGACTGCTCCCGTTGTTAATCTTAGCTGCGATCTTAGTTCCGACCCTTTTCGGAAGAGCCGTGGATTCCCGCCGGTATGTCCTCGCAGTCATAATTGCGGCGGTGGTGACCGCTGCGCTTTTCGCATTGTGGCCGGCAGCCGGTCCGTGGACAGTAGAAGGCTTCGCGCCAAACAGAGCTCAGGTGATGGTGACCGACGGTCTGGCTTTGCTCAAGTCGAGTAAGCCGGTGCCGCCGGACGTGCAAGGTGGTGTGGTTGCCTTCCCCTCATTCCACGTGGTGCTGGCGGTATTGTCGGTTGTTGCCCTGTGGAACGTGCGCTGGGCGCGCTGGTTTGCGTTTGTCCTTGGCATGCTGGTGTGCATCTCAACCATCACCACCGGCTGGCACTACTTGATCGATGTCGTCGGCGGACTGGCTGTGACCTATCCGGCGCAGGCACTCGCAAACCGGTTGTTGAAGACCGCGCCGGCCACGGCTGCACAAGGAGCCTCTCGCGATGACGGCGAAGTCCGTGGCCAGTGGCCGGGGGTGCCTGGGCGCGTTTTGCAGAATGAAAAGCAAAACGAAAAAAAGAGAGAGCAGACGCCTGTGATCGAGTGAATGAGTTGAGCGCACCGGCAATCACGATGCATTCTGCGCGATGGTCACGACTGCGATGGTTTACCTTCGGTTGAAGCAATGAAAGATTCGCTACCTGACAACGCGGCCCCGGCTACCGTTTCTGTGGATGAACCTGCCACGTCCGACCGGAGCTTCGTCGGCGTCCTGAAGCGGGCGCTGCGTGTGCTGGCCGTGCTGGCCATGATTGCCGTTGCATTCACGATCCTGACGATAAGCCTGACGAGCACCGGGACGACAGCCCATAAGGACTTCATCGCCTGCTGGGCGGCTGGCCGTCTGCTGATACACCACGCCAACCCCTTTGATGCGGACGCGGTGTTTGCCCTTGAGAAGTCTGCCGGCTACTGCGACACTCAGGCACTGATCATGCGCAACCCGCCCTATTCGCTCTGGCTCAGCGTCCTGGCGGGACTGCTAAGTCCGGTGAAGGCCGCAGCGTTCTGGATTCTCTTGATCGTAGCTTCGATCGTTGCCTCGATTCGGATGTTATGGGCCATTCACGGGCGCCCGCCTGACCGTATTCACCTGCTTGGATACCTGTTTGCGCCGACATTCGCGTGTACGGTGTTCGGGCAGATTTCGAGCTTTGTACTGCTTGGTGTCGTCGGCTTCCTTTACTGGAATCGTAGCCGGCCGTTTCTGGCGGGCCTGTGCATCACGCTGTTGGCGCTCAAGCCGCAGATACTGCTTCCGTTCGGCCTAGTACTGCTGGTGTGGATTGTCCTGCGGCAGGCAGTACTGGGTAGTCCTGGGGGCGATTTGTGGAATGGCGCTGACAATGGCGGTGCCGCTGTGGTTCCGGCCTTCGATTTTGTCGGATTACCTTCCAACGTTCCAAAGCGCAGTTGCCGACAGCGTGATCATCCCGACCGTGAGCACGCTGGTGCGCATGGCGATCGACCGTCACGCCTCATGGGTGCAGTTCGTTCCCGCAATGCTGGGAGGCATATGGGCGGTGGTTTACTTTGCGCGGCAGGGGACGCGGTGGGACTGGAATCGGCACGGGTCGCTGTTGCTGTTGGTCTCGGTGTTCGTGGCTCCCTACAGCTGGTTTCCCGATGAAATCGTCGTGCTCCCCGCCATCCTGGCCGCAGCCTATTGCTGCGCCGACCGCGACCGGCCACTGCTCGTCTTTGGGATTCTGGACGCCGCCGCTCTCGTGCTGGTGTTCGCTGTCATCCCGGTGCAGTCGGGCGCGTACATCTGGACGACGACGGCTTGGCTGGGCTGGTACCTTTTTGCCACTAGAACCAGTCAGGACCAGCATGAGCTGGTCTCCGAAGTTGCCACGAGTTGACTGGCGGTGAAGCTGCCAGTCATTCTGGGACGGTCAAACCAGTGAAAGACTTGTCGTTTCAGAACCCAGTTTCGGCGACCGACCCTGAAGCCAGATCAGTCGAAAAACCACTCGACACCGGGCGGGGCAACTTCTTTCCCTTTTCCTTCCTGTGGTTCTCGCTTATCGCACTGGAGATCTCGCTGCTGGCTCCGCTGCGCATTGCGGAGGCCGATATCTGGTTTCACCTGCGCAATGCGCAGGAGCTTCTCACAAGGCACGCCTTCCTGCGTGCGGACTTCTACACCTACACCACGGCGGGCTCGCCGCTGGTGAACTTCGAGTGGCTGTCCGAGTTGCCATACTACTTTGCGTTTCAGGCCTGGGGCCAGCGTGGCCTGCTGGCGGTGCAACTGGTGCTTCTGTGGCTTATCTTTGCCGGCGTCTATTACCTGGCGCTGCGGCGGGGCGCCAACTTCGGAGAAGCCGCATTGCTCACCATGTTCGGAGTGGCGATGGGGTCTTATGACTTTGCACCGCGGATGCTCCATTTCGGCTGGCTTTGCTTTATCGTCATGCTCCTGGTGCTGGAACGTTTTCAGCGAACCGGCAAAGGCCTTTGGGGCCTGCCGCTGTTGTTTGTCGTGTGGATCAACCTGCACGGTTCCTGGGTATTCGGGTTGGTGGTGATGGGGATTTANNCCCTTCGACCTGTTGTTCCGGCAAAAGATAAACCTGGACAACATGGGCGAGTGGCAATCGGTGAACTTCCACTCCGGATGGGGCAAGCTGGCGATGATCATGATCGTCGGCATGCTGGCGGCCGCATGGTTCTCGCGCAAGCCGTGGAAGCTTCGCGACATCCTGCTGGGGGTGTTTGCGGTGTGGGCGGCGCTGAACCACCTGCGCTTCCTGATGTTTGCCGCCATCATCCTGGTGCCGATTCTGGCGCCGCGCCTGCGACTGTTTCCGCCGTATGATGCGCAGAAGGACAAGCCCTGGTTGAACCTGGCGATCAGCGCTACGATTGCGGCCATCATCGTAGTGTCGTATCCCAGTGCGGCAGGACTGCAAGGCCATATCGATAGCCTGTTTCCCCGCGATGCCGTGCATTTCATGCTGCAGAGGCAGATAACCGGCCGCCTGTTCAACTGGTACGACTACGGCGGGTATATCGAGTTTTATGCGCCGGAAATAAAGACCTTCAGCGATGGCAGGACCGATATTTTTGTGTACAACGGCATCCTCGACGACTACATCAAGATAAATTCGCTCGAGCAACCTATCGAATTACTCGACAAATATAAGATTGACTATGTGCTGTTTCCAGTCAACCACCGGGTAGGGTATGTGCTTGAGCATAGCCCGGAATGGCGAACCATTTATGAAGATAAAGTGGCGAAGCTCTACCAGAGAGTACCCGAAGGCGCGACGACTTTGACACCACATTCCAACTAGACAAATGAATCCAAAGTCAAAGCGGCTGCGATTGATCGCCAAGTTCCTCATATCCGCGGCATGGCTTGTCGTTATCCTGGAGGTCGCGCCACGGTTGTTCTTGACGCCAACCCACTTGCTGGCGCACGGGCGGCTGCTGGGTTACGACGATTCGTCCTGGAGGTTGCTGTGGGTGATGCGCCACCAGCTCCATGTGGAGCAGACCATCACGCCGGCAACTGCGAACTTGCCCAGGACCGGAGAATACGACGAATATAGCCCGACACGCGGCTGGGCGGTAAAACCAAGCCTGAACAACACGACTCCCTTTGGCGAAGGGAAGTTTGTGAATACCAACTCCAAAGGACTTCGCGGAAAGACAGAGTACGGATACGCTCGCGTTCCAGGCAAGAAGCGGATCCTTGTCCTTGGCGATTCGTTTACTTTTGGAACGGAAGTCTCCGACGAGGAGACGTTCTCGCACTATCTGG
>PLBD01000576.1 GCA_003135315.1 Acidobacteriaceae bacterium
GTACAACCGCGCCGGCGTCGAAAAGGTGATGGGATTCTGCACACCGGAGGAATACGAGGAGTTCTTTCGCTCCGTGCCGGAGTTCGAGCGCATGCTCGTTCGCTCCGGCATCACCTTGCTCAAGTACTGGTTCTCGATCACTGACGAGGAGCAGTATCTGCGCTTTCTCGGCCGCATTCACGACCCGCTCAAGCAATGGAAGCTGAGTCCGATGGACCTTGAATCACGTCGCCGCTGGGAAGCCTACACCAAGGCGAAGGAAGTCATGCTCGAGCGCTCGCACATTCCCGAGGCGCGGTGGTGGGTCGTGCATGCGGTCGACAAGAAGCGCGCGCNNGAATTTCATCGATCATTTATTGAAGCAGTTTTCCTACACCGTCTCGCCGCGCGCGCCCATCGAACTGCCGCAACGCGAGCATCACGAACACTACTCCAGACAGGCGGTACCGGCCGATATGCTCGTGCCGGAGGTGTATTGAGCGGCCGCATCGTTTTCGCACAGCATTCAAGGCCGCATCTTGATCACGCTCGCACCCGCATTGCGCGGCAGCGGCTGACCTTGCTGAGCGGAGTGTCGCCATAAGCCAACACCTCACCTATTGTTCCCGCCACAGTGTCAACGTGATCGACGCTTCGACGTTGTCCCCCCCAGTTGGGGATGGCGATCAGGTTCGTCCCAGGGATGACACGCAATATGAAAGCGAACCGATTTGCGATGAGCGAAGCCGCCGCTGCGGACCCTGAGCCGCGGTCTGCCAAAGTACGCCTTGCAGTGGATGCGCAAGTCGGTTCGACGGGGGCCGTGGCCGCGCTGTCGACGCTCGGATTGGCAGCGTGTGGCGGGGGCGGCAGCTCAGCGCCCTCTGCGCCGTTGGCTCCGTCTGCTCCCAGCGGTTTGACGGCAACGGCCGGCAATAACCAAGTGGCCCTCGCCTGGTCGGCCAGCACGGGAGCCACCGGATACTCGATTGCCCGCGGCACGCAGAGCGCCGGGCCTTACGCCTCGATCGGCACGTCGAGCTCGGCGTCGTTCACCGACACCAGTGCCATCAATGGCACTGCCTACTACTATGTGGTGTCGGCATCGAATGCATCGGGCTCCAGCGGCAATTCAGCAGCCGTCGCGGCGACCCCCGTCGCCCTGTCGCGCATCCAGGCCGCGCGCTTCTTGGCGCAGGCCGCCTTCGGTGGTTCCGACAACGACATTCAGAATCTGCAGTATCAGGCAGAGGGCGTGCAGGGCTGGCTCACGCAGCAATTTGCGATGCCGGTCAATCCATCCGGGCAGCTGTCCAACATTGCCTGGCTGCAGGCCAACAATCTCATCTCGGTGGAGTTCAACACGACCGGTGTGCAAAGCTCCTTGTGGCGCAAGCTGATCTCCAGCCCGGATGTGTTGCGCCAGCGCATGATGCTGGCGCTCACCGATTTGTTCGTGATCAACGCCGGCGCCGTCACACTCGCCTATCGAAGTGCGGCGGCGGCGTATTATCTGGATCAACTCGAAGCCAACGCCTTCGGCAACTTCAAGGACTTGCTGCTGGCCGTGTCGCACACGCCGGCCATGGGCGAATATTTGAGTTTCTTGGGAAGCGTCAAGGCCAATCCCGTGACGGGCACGAGTCCCGACGAGAATTACGCGCGCGAGATCATGGAATTGCACACGTTGGGCGTGGACGGCGGCTACACGCAAAAAGACGTGCAGGAAGTGGCGCGTTGCTTCACCGGTTGGGGCATCGACCAGCGAACCGGCGAGTTCGCCTTCACGCCGCGCCGCCACGACAACGGCTCGAAAACCGTTCTCGGCCACGAAATCCCGCCGAATGGCGGCATCCAGGACGGCGAAACCGTCCTCGACATCCTCGCGTCGCATCCCTCGACCGCGAAATTCATCTGCACGGAACTCTGCCGGAGCCTCGTCGCCGACGATCCCCCACCCGCGTTGGTGGAGCGCGCGGCCGCCGTCTTCCGCACGACGGACGGCGACCTGCGCCAGGTCGTCCAGACGATCATCTACAGCCCCGAGTTCTTCTCGCCGCAGGCCTATCGCGCAAAAATCAAATCGCCATTTGAATTCGCCGTGTCCGCCGTTCGCGCCACGGGCCGAACCATTGTGCCCGATGACATCCTGCCGATGAACAAGCGCCTCGCCATGGAAGCGGCCGCCACGTTCGACCGCAACATGGATCGAATCGCGAACGCCAGGCGCAAGTCGCTGGACATCGCCGTAATTGAGATGGGCGAACCGTTGTTCGCCTACCAGGCGCCAACGGGCTATACCGAAGATTCACGCAAATGGGTCAATGCCGGCGCCCTGATCGCCCGCATGAACTTTGCGCTCGCGCTGGCCGAACACAAAGTCGTGGATGTCTCGGCCTCTCCCGTGGATTTGATTCGCGGAGTGGATAGCGACAAGCCCGAATTGGTCCTCGATCAGTTGAACCAGGCCTTGCTGCACGGCGAAATGGCGGTGGCCACACGCGCCACGCTGGAGAAACAAATCTCCAGGAAGGACCCCGACCAGGCCAGCACCGTCAATG
>PLBD01000465.1 GCA_003135315.1 Acidobacteriaceae bacterium
TGTTGTACTGATCGATGTTGCGCACACCCTTTTCCGCCAGAACCTTCAGACGGCGTTCCATCTCCAGCACCGCATTGCGCAAGGCGTTCGACGCCAGCTTCGGCTCGGTGATGATGGGGGTGTGCAGATGCGGGACACCTTCATAATTGCCCAGCTCCAGGCGCTTGGGATCGACGAGGATGAGGCGAACTTCCTGCGGCGTCGCCTTGTAGAGGATCGACATGATGAAGGCGTTGATGGCGACGCTCTTGCCCGAGCCGGTCGATCCGGCGATCAGCAAGTGCGGCATGGCGTTGAGGTCGGCGCAAACGATGCGGCCGTTGATGTCCTTGCCCAGCGCCATCGTCAGCTTCGATTTCGAGCCGAGGAATTCCTGCGCCTCGACTACTTCGCGCAGCCAGATGGTTTCGCGTTCGTGGTTGGGCACCTGGATGCCGACGGTGGACTTGCCGGCCATGCGCTCGATGAGAATGCTTTCGGCGCGCAGCGCGAGGCAGAGATCGTCGCAAAGATTCGTTATGCGGCTGTACTTGATGCCCGCTTCCGGCTTGAACTCGAAGGTGGTGACCACGGGACCGGGATTGATCTGCACGACCTGGCCGCGGACGTCGAACTCGCCGCATTTTTCCGCCAGCACCTGCGCCAGAACCTTGAGCTCGGCTTCGTTGATGGCGCTGGGATCGTCAGGACGATGGAGCAGCGTGGTGGAGGGCAGCTTGTAGCTGCCGACCAGACGCGGCATGGTGGTCTTGCCACGGGGCGTGGAGTCGGCGCGCGTACCCACCGCGATGGCGTCCGCAGACGGCTCGTCCGGAGCAGGTGCGGCAGTATCGCCGCCAAACATGCGGTCGATGCCAGTCCTGACAGAGGCGTTCTGCGGCGATGCGGCTGTGGCTGAAACCGGCTCGACAGCCGCCGCTGCGACTGGCTCGGGCGCAGGCTCCTCCAGCGGCTCGGTAGAGCGCTTGGGAATAAGTTGCGCCGTCACCACGGGCTTGGCGTTGGCAGCGGCCGCACGTTTCTTTTCCAACTGCTTCGCGGCCCGCTTGCGGGCGCGCTCCATACGCCAGTCGGCAAAGCGGTCGAGCGCGGCGTAGGCAAAGCCGAAGCGCGTTTGCGACCAGATGCGGATTGCGCCAAAGGAAAATGCCGTGGAAAGATACAGCGCAACGGCGATCACTGCAATGCAGATCAGATACGCACCGACCAGGTTGAAGTAGTGGATGAGCGCGTCGGCGACGATGCGGCCCAGTAAGCCTTCGGAGGGAAGCACGCCCTTCCAGCGCAGGGACCAGGGCAACAGTCCAACGAAGCCGGAAAGGAATACGACGAGCGCGACCGCGCCGATCGTTTTCGCATAAGGCGAGGCGATAGGACGCGAGCGGAACCAGTGCAGCGAGTACATCGCCAGCAGCGCGGGCAGCAGAAACGCCGCGACACCGAATGCCTGTAGAGCGAGATCAGCGACCATTGCGCCAACCACGCCGATCCAGTTATGCGCGGGCTTTCCGGCGAGCGGAGTGGCCGCGGTGTTGAGCGAAGGATCGAGCGGCGAGTATGACAGCAGCGCGAGGAAAAGGAGGACCGCGAAGACAAAAACCAGGAACCCGATCAGCTCATTGAGCCGCCGGTTGGCCGTCGGAGTAAATGGACGAGTGAGATTCATATTGGCGTCCAGTCGTTTTGAGGGAACACGCTTGCGAGGACCCATGTTGATTTAATCCGCCGCAAGCAGACAAAAACACCGACGCGCATTCCTGCGAATACGCGCTGTCCTGAAGACGACCGATGCGGGCTTGCCCATCGGGCAACCGATGGAGCTTGCCGATACGCCAGAGCGATAACAATTATCCCAAGAAAGCCAGGCGGCGCGGCGAGAAATGGAAGCGTGAGGGGTGGCGAAGTAGATTCAGTTGCCAGTGGTCAGTAGAGCGCCGATCGTGATTTACGCGCGAATGTGAACTGTTTCGCAGGGAGGGGAAAAGCAGGTCCCTCCGCTCGTCGCTGCGCTCCTCGGTCGGGATGACACCAGCTAAGTGTTGACGCGGCGCATTGACGTTACTCTATCCCGAATAGTGCCCGACGTAGCCCAGCAACAATATCGCGATGCCGAACAGGATGCGGTAGACGATGAACACGGTCAGCGTCTTGGTTTGCAGATAGCGCAGGAGAAACCCAATCGTTACGTAGCCGACAAGGGCTGAAACCACGATCCCCGCTGCGAATGCAGCCATCCCCGGCGCCATTTCGCCGGCAGGAAGACCGTGTTTCATCACGTGATGCAGCTTGAACAGCGCCGCGCCGCCAATGATGGGCGTGGAGAGCAGGAAGCTGAAGCGCGCTGCGGCTTCGCGGGTGAAGTTGCGGAACAGGCCACCGGTGATGGTGATGCCCGAGCGCGAGACGCCGGGGACCACGGCGAAAGCTTGCAGCACGCCGACGGTCATGGCATCGCCCAGCCCGATCTGCGGTAGAGGCTTCTCGAACTTGCTCATGCGCTCGGCTATCCACATGATGACCGCGACGATGATGAGCATGGAAGCGACGAGCGCCGGAGCGCGGAACGTGGTCTCGATGTGCTTTTCCAGCAGCGCGCCCGCCAGCGCGGCCGGGATCGTTGCGGCGATCATGTACCACAGCAGTTGGCGCTCGCGGCGCTGCTCCTCGGGCGTGAGGTCGCGCTGGTTGTCGCTGGTCTCGGAGAAGCGAACGACCTTGCCGCCCAAGGCGGCGCGGATGATCTGGATCCAGGTGCGCCAGAAGTACAGCAGGATGGCGAAGAGCGTGCCGGCGTGCAGCGCCACGTCGAAGGTGAGTCCGGGATCGCTCCAGTTGGCCAGCCCCAGCCGGGTGACGAGCCAGGGAACCAGCGCCAGATGCGCGGTGCTGGAGACGGGCAGAAATTCGGTGAGGCCCTGTACGATGCCGAGGATGATCGCTTCAAGAATAGGCAAACTATTCCACCGTGTTCCCAAATGTGGGCATTTTGTTCGTCACCATGTATACCAGACGCTCGGCCCGAGTGGACCAGTCGGTGTCATTGGGGTATTGCGCAATTAGTTTCTTGGCAGTGTTGAGCGAGCGCTGGGCGGACTCGTCCTGCTTCTTCTGGTCCTGCTTGGTTTTGTAGATCTCGATCAGCGTGGAGTAACGCCAGGCCGCCTTGTACAGTGCTTCCGGCGTCCTGGGCGACTGCGGATGCTCGTCGGCGTACTTCATGTAGAGCGCCGCTTCCATCTCCGGGCATTTCGCCTCGGCCTCCCAATCACCGCAGAGTTTGTTGTCGATGAGGTGATAGGCGGCAAGGTCGGCCCACTTAGTGTGAGGATACTTCTTGATGACCTGCTTCATGCGTTCTTCGTCGATCTGGTAGTGGAGGGCGGGATCGCGTTCCTTGGCCGAGGGACGAGTGGCGGCGTCGGCGGCTTCGAGCTGCCAGCGAATGTCGGCGGCGCGATAGGCCGACTCGGCTGCCAGCGGGGACTGGGGAAAATATTCGGCAATGCGGGCATAGAGCCGCATGGCATCCTGCGCCGCGCCGCGGCGTCCGCCGCGCTTGCTGGCTTCCATCTCGCTGTCAAAGGCTTCGCCGAAGAGAATGCGGTCGCCGTCGGGCGTCAAGGTGGTGATGACGCCCTTGTCCTCGACCCAGCCGGTAACATTGCGGTCGCTCTCGTTCTCGGGATCCTCCGGAGTGTAGCTGGCCCCGACGGTGCCAACGACATTGGCCCAGCCGGGAGTGCGCTGCATGACGGCGACTTCGCGGCCGCGGCCGATGTTCGATAGCTTGGCCGAATCGGTGCTGGGATTGACGTAGATCACTGCCTCGCGCAGCATAATGCCGCGCTCGATGGCCGCGGCCGGGAGACAGGCGAGGATGAGGCTGGCAAGTAGTGTGAGCCGGTACGACACGTCGGTACTCCTGAGCTTCTGGACTGGGAATAACCATAGCTGATTGCGATTTCCGGGGAAAGGGTGCGGGGCTGAGGTCCGCTTAGGGCCAGCCAGTGAACAGACTACAATGGCTGCTTCGCATGACGATTGCCAACAATCTCGCTGCCATCAGGGAACGCATGGCGCGCGCGGCCCGACGCGCCGGTCGAGACCCCGAAGACATCGCGCTGATGGCGGTGACGAAGACGCAGCCCGCCGGCCGAATCATCGAGGCCTACGCCGCGGGGCATCGCCTGTTCGGCGAGAACCGGGTGCAGGAGTTCGCGGAGAAATGCGGCGCGCTGGCGGAATTGCGCGACGCCGGGTTCCACATGATCGGGCATCTGCAATCGAACAAAGCGGCGAAGGCGGCGGAGATCTTTCACGCCGTGGACTCGCTGGACTCGGCGAAGCTGGCGGAGCGGCTGAACGCGGCGGCCGAGAGGGCCGGCAAGACGCTCGACGTGCTGATCGAGATCAATTCCGGCGGCGAGGCGGCGAAGAGCGGCGTCGCACCGGATGCGGCAGAGCTGGAGAAAATTCTGGCCGCCGCGCCCGAGTGGTCGCAACTGCGGATTCGCGGCCTGATGACGGTGCCGCCGTTCACCGACGATCCCGAAGGCGCGCGTCCGTACTTTCGCCAACTACGCGAGCTGCGGGAGCGGCTGGCCGGGCGCAAGTTGCCTTCCGTCAGTCTGGGTGTGCTTTCGATGGGAATGTCGCACGACTTCGAAGTGGCGATCGAGGAAGGCTCGACCTGCGTGCGGGTGGGGACCGCGATTTTTGGGGAGCGGGTGACGGGGTGATCGCGGCCAACTTGGGATGACAAGGACGGGACAGGCAAGGCAGGGGTCCTTCGACTCGTCGCTTCGCTCCTCGCTCAGGATGACACAACGTTCGCTGGCTGGAAGAGTTCGTCCGTGGCGATGTGCTGCGCTTTCCGCAAGAGGACAAAGCGCGGGTGTTCGCAATCCCGGCACGGCGGGAATGTCTCGCCAAATATGCAGATTACTTCGTGCTCCTGCTGATGGGCGGGAAAGTGGACGACCTTGTAGATGCCGGAGTGCGGAACTTTCTCTCCCGGGTTGAATTTNNGCTCGGGGCAGGCTCTTCGACTCGCCCGCGCAAGGCTGGCGCAGTGCCGGCCTCGATATAATGAACGGCATTCAGGCGGGTGACACCGGTTGGCGAAGAGAACCAGAACAGCGAGTAAAGCGACGCCGCCGGCCGCTGGCAAATCCTTTTCGCGAGCAACGCGAACGTTTTGGCTCTATCTGCTGTTGCTGGCTGCTGCCACCGTGGCCACCTACTCTCCGGCGAGAAACCATCCCTTCCTCAACTTTGACGACGACCAGTACGTGACGGCGAATCCCCAGGTGCGGGCCGGCTTGAGCTGGAGCACGGTGGAGTGGGCGTTTACGACCTATGACGCTTCCAACTGGCATCCGCTGACGTGGCTGTCGCACGCGCTTGATTGCCAGATGTTCGGTCCCGACCCGGCCGGCCCGCACGAGGTCAATATTTTTCTCCATCTCGTCAACGTACTGCTGCTGTTCTGGGTGCTGGAGCAGGCCACCGGCATGGCAGGACGAAGCGCCATGGTGGCGGGGCTGTTCGCGCTGCACCCCATCAACGTGGAGACGGTGGCGTGGGTTGCCGAGCGCAAGAACCTGCTCAGCATGATGTTTCTGCTGCTGGCTCTGGCCGCCTATCGCTGGTATGCAAAACAGCCGCGCGCCGGGCGATACGTGCTGGTCGCGTTTCTGTTTGTCCTGGGACTGATGGCCAAGCCGCAGATCATCACCCTGCCGTTTCTTCTGTTGCTTTGGGACTACTGGCCGTTGCAGCGCATGACCATTGGTGCGCAGGCCGGCAGGAAGGAAGCGGCAGCGCTTTACCCGGCGCGAAGTTTCTTACAACTGGTCGTGGAGAAACTCCCTCTGCTGGCGATCAGCGTTATCAGCGCGGTCATCACCGTGAACGCGCAAAAGTCCGGCTGGTCGGTGCAGTCGCTGATCAAGTTTCCGTTCTGGCTGCGTCTGGAGAACGCCATCGTTTCCTATGCGCGGTATCTGGGGAAAGCCTGTTGGCCTTCGCCGCTGTCGCCGTTCTATCCGTTTCCCCGAACGGCGCTGCCGGTGTGGCAAGTGCTGGCGTCGCTGGCGTTGCTGCTGGCGACCAGCGGCCTGGTCGCCGCCGGCAGAAAATATCGATATCTGACGGTGGGGTGGTTGTGGTTCCTGGGAACGCTGGTGCCGATGATCGGGCTGGTGCAAGTGGGATTGCAGGCCATGGCCGATCGCTATGCCTATTTGTCGTTCATCGGATTGTTTGTGATGTTCTGCTGGGGAGTGGCTGACCTTGCCGAAGCGCGCCATCTTTCGCCAGCGTGGGTCACGGGCTTCAGCGTGGCGCTGTTGCTGGTGCTGGCCGGAGGCACTCGCCATCAGCTTGCTTACTGGAGCGACGAAGCGAGCCTGTGGACGCATGCCATCGAGACCACGAGCGACAACTATGTCGCCGAAGACAATCTGGGGACGACCCTGCTCCAACGCCAGGACATGGACCAGGCCATTCCGCACTTCCGCCGCGCCGCCGCAATTGAGCCGCACGACGGGATCAGCCGGTTGAACATCGGCGTCTGCGAGGAACGAAACCACCGCTGGCCGGAGGCCATTGCGGCATACAAGGCGAGCATTGCCGAGATCGAAGAGCCCGCCGTCCTGGCCCGCGCATACAGCAATCTGGGATATGTCTACAACTACGCCGGCGACGCGGCCAACGCCCGCGACAGTTTCCAGCGGGCGCTGCAATTGGCTCCGGACACCGAGCAGGCATTGATCGGCCTGGGCGTGCTGGCGCTAAAGTCCGGCGACCTGGCCAACGCCATCCAGATGTTCACCCAGGCCAATCAGGTCCGGCCGACGCCGCTGGGATATCTGCTGCTGGCGCGCGCCCTGCATCGCAGCGGACGCTCCGTGGACGCGGAAGCGGCGCTGCAAATGGCGCGACGTATGCCGGGCTTTCCCCAGACGCAGCAAATTGCCGACGGGCTGGTCGGGCGGTAGGGGTGTTGGCAAGCGGGCCTTGCTAGTTTCTTCACAAGAATTCGACGCCGTGTTGACACATTGTTGACAAATCCCTGCGCCGGCCGCAGTAGCCTCATCTCAATTGGCGCACGATCGGCGGGTGAAGTTAGGTCGAACTGGACGAGTGACTCCTAGGCTGGCTGTTCATCCGCCGATCCTTGAATTCCGTAATGGCCAGGTCAAATGTCGGTGCATCGGTGATGGGTGGAGCACGCCTTTCACAGGCCGCTGAAAAGGTCGATTTCGGCGAGTTTTGAAGGGGCGCACCTTTA
>PLBD01000215.1 GCA_003135315.1 Acidobacteriaceae bacterium
TCGAAGAGGATCTTGTTGCGCGCCTCTTCCGGCGACTCGAAGTTGACGGCCTCGATTTTGACCAGGGCGAAATATTTCTCGCCTTCGTGGGGCGGACGGACCTGACCGCTGATGGTGTCGCCGGTCTTGAGATCGAACTTACGGATCTGCGACGGAGAAACGTAAATGTCATCCGGACCGGGAAGGTAGTTGTAGTCGGGCGAGCGGAGAAAACCGTAACCATCAGGCAGGATTTCCAACACGCCTTCGGCGAAGATGTGGCCTTCTTTTTCGCTTTGGGCCTGAAGGATCTTGAAGATGAGGTCCTGCTTGCGCAGGCCGCTGGCGCCGGGTAGCTCGAGAGACCGAGCTATGCGGGTCAACTCGGTGATGTTTTTTTCTTTAAGTTCTGAGATTGTCATGTTCACCTACGGGGAATTTTGCAGAAGGGCGGGCCGGAGGAACTACGAGGAAAGCGCCGAAGGCGCGGGCGCAGCTTAAGCTGCGCGCCGCTGCGCCTCGGAAGCCGTCTCCGGTTCGAGAATGAGGGTCTGCCGATCGGAATCAGCAATACGATGGAACACCTCATTCGTAGTGTCCTGGATGCGCGTGTTGGGCTTATGAAACTTCCGCGTTGCTTTCGACGCCAGTTGGCACAACGTGTACCGGTTGCGCAGAGTATGTACTGCTTCAAAAACCAGCTCAGATCTCATCGCCATATTTCTCCTGTGTTTATGAAAATGTTCCGGAGCCCGATCAGAATGGAAACCGCTGCTCCTGTTATGCAATCGTGTACGAATTCAACTCTTGGAGCCGGTAGCCACTGGCCACGGCAGGAGCCAAGTACTTAGATGCCGCTATTAAGGGATCGGTTGGGTAAATTTTCCGCCCCGTAAATGGGTGGTCTTCCGGATACAAAAGCTAAGTTTTTCAATAACTTACGTCAGCCACTCCCCTTTTGTGGCACACTGGGTCGCCGACAGATGCTTACTGATTCCCTGCTGATGGCTGTCCGTGGGGGCCGTTTCGGGGCAAGATGTCTTACTGACAGGTCGACGCCGTACGTAAAAAAGTAAGGTAGTCCGCCGCGGCCTTCACAGTCAAGGAAAATCTGCGCTCCGAACCCGTTTCGGTACACCTCAGTCAGCATTTCCCGGCGCTGCCCCTTAGACGCGAGAGCAGCCAGAATGTCGCTAAAATATTAGTAACCCGCTAATTATCAATGAGTTGCGCCTCCCAAAAGATAATATTTCCTCGAGCCTTGACAGCCAGCGCCGCCGGGCCGACGCCAGGAACTGAACACAATTCTTTACAAAGCCGTCACGGTAAACCGGTTTGTTCACCACGGAAGCACGGAAGACACGGAATCTGATGAAGCTTTTCTATTTCAAGCGCTCTTCTCATGTGCCTCTGGATAGCGATCAAACATTGCGATTGATATTCCAAAATTCCGTGCTTCCGTGGTGAACATCCTTCCCTATGCCCAAAACGTCCGATCCAGTGTCCGGTACTGGATGGCCTCGGCTATGTGGCCCGGCTCGATTGTCTCGCTTCCCGCCAGGTCCGCCACGGTGCGTGCCACCTTCAGGATGCGATCGTGGGCGCGGGCGCTGAGTCCCTGCTTCACCATGGCCCGCTCCAGCAGATGCTCGGAGTCGGTGCCCAACTCGCAGTACTTTCGTATCTCGCGCGATCCCATCTGGGCATTGGCGTAAATGCGGTCGCCTTCGGAGCGGAGACGCTGCAACTGCACATCGCGCGCGCGGATGACCCGGGCACGAATGTCGGCTGAGCTTTCGGGCACGACGCCGCTGCGCAGTTCACGATAGTTTACGGACGGCACGTCGATATGGATGTCGATGCGGTCGAGCAGCGGCCCCGAGATCTTGGAGACATAGCGCTGGATCATCATGGGGCTGCAGTGACACTCGCGCGTGCGATCGTTGAAATAGCCGCAAGGACAGGGATTCATCGCGGCGATCAGCATGAACCGCGCGGGAAAACTGAGGGACATGGCGGCACGGGCGATGGTGACCGTACCGTCTTCCAGCGGCTGGCGCATGACTTCGAGCACGTTGCGGGGAAATTCGGGCAGCTCATCCAGAAAGAGCACACCGTTGTGGGCGAGCGAGACTTCTCCGGGCCGCGGAATCATGCCACCGCCGATGAGCCCGGCGTCGGAAATGGTGTGATGCGGCGAGCGGAATGGCCGCGTGCCCACCAGTCCACTGGTAGCATCCAGGACGCCAGCCACGCTATGAATCTTGGTCGTCTCCAGGGCTTCGTCAAAGGTGAGCGGCGGAAGAATTGTAGCCATGCGCTTGGCGAGCATGGTCTTGCCGGAACCGGGAGGGCCGATCATCAGCAGGTTGTGGCCGCCGGCCGCGGCGATCTCGATGGCCCGTTTCGCCGTCTGCTGGCCGCGCACATCGCCGAAGTCCACAGCAAACTTTTGCGAAGTCTCCAGCAGGGCGCGGGTATCAACCTTCACCGGCAGGATGCCGTTGCCGCTGTTCAGCAGTTGCACGACTTCGATGAGCGAGTGGACTGGGTATACATCCACGCCCTCCACCAGCGCGGCTTCGCGGGCATTCACCTCAGGGACAATGAGCTTGCGAATGTTGTTGCCGCGGGCGGTGACGGCAATCGGCAAAGCGCCGCGCACGCCGCGAAGACCGCCGTCGAGAGATAGTTCGCCCACAAACAGGGCATCCTCCGGCGGCTTGTTGTTTAGCCCGCCATAGGCGCCCAGAATTCCCAGCGCCATGGGCAGGTCGAAGCCCGATCCTTCCTTGCGGATGTCGGCGGG
>PLBD01000176.1 GCA_003135315.1 Acidobacteriaceae bacterium
TCATCGTGCACAAGGACGCGCAAAAGACCGACGCCAAGCAGACCAATCGCAACCTGCTACTTTCCGACGACGCGCAGATCGACACCAAGCCGCAGCTGGAGATCTATGCCGACGACGTGAAGTGCACGCACGGCGCAACCATCGGGCAGATGGACGAGACCGCGCTGTTCTACTTGCGCTCGCGCGGCATCGATGAAGCGTCGGCGCGCAAACTGCTGCTCCTGGCTTTCGCCAACGAATGCCTCGACCGCATGAAAGAAGACAGCGTGCGGATCCATCTGCAACAGCTGATCAACGGCCATCTGTTTGGGATGACTAACGCCGTGGCAGTTGCGGCTGCTCGCAGCAAGGATAAGGGAAGAACCTGGGAGGAACTAGGATGACAGCCGCCGCGAACAGCGTTCCCTGGGAGTTTCAGCATCCAATGGTTGGTGAAGCCACATTTCCGGTAGAGGAAGTTCGCCGCGACTTTCCCATCCTGCATCAGCAGGTTTACGGACACCCGCTGGTTTATCTGGATAACGCTGCAACATCGCAGAAGCCGCGCGCGGTGATCGATGCCATCTCGCACTACTACGAGCGCGACAACGCCAACATCCATCGCGGCGTGCATTTCCTCTCCGAGCATGCGACGGAAGAGCACGAAGCGGCGCGCCGCACGGTGCAGCGCTTCCTGAACGCGGCTGACAAGCGCGAAATCATCTTTGTGCGCAGCGCTACCGAAGGCATCAACCTGGTGGCGCAGACCTACGGGCGCAAGCACGTCGGCGCCGGCGATGAAGTAGTTATCACGGCAATGGAGCATCACTCCAACATCGTTCCCTGGCAAATGCTTTGCGAAGAGAAGGACGCCAGACTGCGGGTCATTCCGATTAACGACCGCGGCGAGTTGATGATGGAAGAGTTACCGAAGCTGCTCAGTAAGCGGACGAAGCTGCTCGCAGTAACACACGTCTCGAACGCGCTGGGCACGATTACTCCCCTGCGAAAGATTATTGAAATCGCACACAGCCACGGCGTACCCGTGGTGGTCGACGGAGCGCAGGCGGTTCCACACCTCAAGGTCGACGTGCAGGAACTCGATTGCGATTTCTATGTTTTCTCGGGACACAAGGTCTATGGCCCGACCGGCATCGGCGTCCTCTATGGCAAGCGCGCGCTGCTGGAGGCGATGCCTCCCTATCAGGGCGGCGGCGACATGATCCGCTCGGTGACTTTCGAGAAGACTCTGTACAACGATCTGCCCTACAAGTTCGAAGCCGGCACTCCGAACATTGGCGGCGCCATTGGCTTGGGCGCGGCCATCGACTACGTCAATCATCTGGGAATCGATAACATTGCCGCTCACGAGCACGATCTGCTGATCTACGCGACGGAAGCGCTTTCCGCGATACCGGATATCCGCATTATCGGGACGGCTGCGCAAAAGGCTGCGGTGATTTCCTTCATCATCGAAGGGATTCATCCTCACGACATCGGCACCATACTCGATCGCTCGGGCATCGCTATTCGCACCGGACACCATTGCGCGCAGCCGGTGATGCAGCGTTTCCGCATTCCAGCAACGGCCCGCGCTTCGTTCGCGATGTACAACACGCGCGGCGAAGTCGATGCGCTGGTCGAGGGCATCCAAAAGGTGAAGGAGGTCTTCGCCTGATGTCCGATCTGCGCGAGCTCTATCAGGACGTGATCCTGGAGCACAGCAAGGCCCCTCGCAACTATCGTGAGTTGAAAACGGCGAACCACAAAGCGGAGGGCTACAATCCGCTATGCGGCGACCACTTCACGATTTATCTCGACCTGGAAGGTGACGCGATTCGCGACGTCACGTTTCAAGGCACAGGCTGCGCCATATCCAAGGCGTCGGCCTCGATGATGACGCAAAGCGTGAAAGGCAAGAGCAAAGAAGAAGCGACGAAGCTGTTCGAGCGTTTTCACCAGCTGGTCACAGGAGAAGCGAACGGCGACCGCGACTCGCTGGGCAAGCTGGATGTCTTTGCCGGAGTCTCGGAATTTCCGGTGCGCGTGAAGTGCGCAACGCTTGCCTGGCACACGCTGCAGGCCGCGATCGAAGGCAAGCAGGATCCGATCTCGACGGAGTAACAGGCAGAGGAACAGTTTGCCGAAAGCCAGGAAAAGCGTCCTAGCATCGCGCGTTAGAATGGCTTACCTGTTGTATTCTTCTGGGATGATTTTCGCGCGTGAAAACTGATGGAACCAAGGAGATTGCATGGGTACGACGCCACAACCTTCCTTCAGCTATGAAGTCGAGAAGTCCACGGATGAAAGCAACAATATTGTAACCACGATCAAGTGTCACGGGAGAGTAGTAAGCGACACGGCCGGTCAGTTGAGAGAGGTGATCAAGCCTCTTATTTTGCAGGGTGGCCGGATCCTGATCGACCTCACGGCTGTGGAACATCTGGACAGCTCCGGATTAGGGACGCTGGTTGGTCTGAAAGCGTCTGCGGTTAACGCGGGATACTGCAGGCTGGAACTTGTCAATCTAACGCCCCGCATTACGGAGCTGTTACGCATCACCAAGCTGACGCAACTATTTTCGTCATAGCGCAGCTCAGGTGACAGTAAATCAGGGTTGGGGAATTTATCAGCAGTCGCGAATTATGCATATGGGCGTAGCCATCACGTTGAGCCGGGACTGCGAGGCCATCGAAATCCCCAGCGGCACGCGCAGCACTCTGCCGGCGGGGTCGGTGGTCAGGATCATGCAGACGTTGGGCGGCAGCTATAGCGTCAGCGGCGGCCGCTACGGCTACATGTACCGCATCGATGCGCACGACGCCGACGCGCTGGGTCTACCGGTTCCCGACGCAGTACCGCTGTCCGAACAGCGGCCCTTCAGCGAGCAACTGGTGTGGGACGAGTTGAAGACGGTCTTCGATCCCGAGATCCCGGTCAACATCGTGGACCTCGGTTTGGTCTATGGGTGCAACATCACTCCCGCCGACCAAGGCGGAAACAAGCTCGACATTAAGATGTCGATGACGGCGCCGGGTTGCGGCATGGGCAACGTCCTTAAGTCTGACGTGGAACATAGGCTCGCGCGCCTGCCCGACGTGAAGGAAGTCAACGTCGAGATCGTATTCGATCCGCCGTGGAGCCCGGCACGAATGTCAGAGGCCGCCAAGCTCCAACTTGGCTTCGACCTGGACTTCGGGGAAGCGCCGACGTCCGGGCTATCGGTGATTCGGTAAGGGCAAATTCGTCACGTCTGGTTCGCTTTGAGTCGAGCATCTGTTGAACGACTGGCGAACAGTAGATCCCTCGCCGACCGAAGTCGGCTCGTGATGACGACAATAAAAGGACTTGCCACGGCGCAGCTGAAGCTGGCCCCTTCAAAGCGCCGCGGCGCGGCACGAACCTTCCATGTCCGATCAAGACATATTTCGCACCGTCATCGATCTCACGCACAATCTGAACGACCGTTCGCCCAACTGGGAAGGGACGGTTGAGTCGCCGTATGAGTCGCGGGAGCTTGGCAACCTGGAGCGCGATGGTTACTACTCGCGCATCTTCACCACCCAGGAGCACTATGGCACGCATCTAGACGCGCCGGCTCATTTTGCCACGGAGGGGTGGACGGTGGACCAGATTCCGGCCGAGCGACTGGTGCGGCCGCTGGTAGTCATTGATGTCCGCAAGGAAGCGAAGCATGATCCTGATTATGAAGTGACGCTGCAGGACGTCACTTCATGGGAGGACGCACACGGGATAATTCCCGCGGGCGCAGTCGTGATGGCCTATACCGGATGGGATGAGCATTGGAACTCGCAAGAGGATTTTCGCAACCAGCAGAGTGGCGAGCTGACGCATTATCCGGGGTTCTCGCTGGAGGCCGCTCAATTCCTCGTGAAGAGCCGTGATGTAGTGGGGCTTGGCATTGATACGATGAGCGTCGACGCGGGCGCAACCACGACTTATCCCGTTCATCTCTTCACATCGAAGGAAAACGTTTATCACGTGGAAAATGTAGCCAATCTTGCGCTGGTGCCGCCGGCGGGAGCGACGGTGGTGGTAGCGCCCATCAAGCTGGAGAACGGCTCGGGCGGACCCGCGCGGGTGTTGGCGCTGGTGAAGTAGCCGTCAGCCGTCAGCAACGAAATGCACCAGCGGCGTGGAACCGCAATAGTGTGGTGTGAGAAGCGTGCCGTCCCTACGGGACTCTGACCTTCTACCCACTTTTACCCAGGACTCGCTTCGCTCCGTCCCGGGCTAACTACACTTCCCCCCCTTCGGGGTTCTTTTTTCGTGAGTCATACTTCGCCGCCAAGGATCAACTTGGTTCTCACGCGGACTATTAAGGGGTCCTTCGACTCCGTTCGGGCGCCGTCAGCGCCCTCACTGCGCTCAGGATGACAGTATGGATGGAATTGAGGACGTAAGGAATAGCTGACGGCTGACGGCTGACAGCTCCTACCGCACATGCGCCTTGTACAACAGGTAGCTGAAGCTTTCGCGCAGGGCGGCGATGTATCGTCCAACGATCGTCTTGGGAATTGAGCCGGGACGCGGCGAGATGTACACCGCGATTCCCTGCGCGGTCATCATCTGCTTGGCGCGGAACATGTGGTAGGCATCGCTGACCAGCAGGCAATCGCGCATGTCATTCACGTGCAGGATCACAGCCACGCGCTGGGCGGATTCGTCGGTGTCGCCGCCCTGGGTTTCAGCGATGAGATCTCCATCCGGGACGCCGCGCGATTCCAGATAATCGCGTCCGACCTGGCCCTCGCTGAAGTGAGGGTCGTTGCCCGCGCCGCCGGTGGTGATGATGACCGGCGCCAGTCCTCGCTGAAACAAGCTGTAGGCATGGTCCAGGCGGGCGCGGTACACCGGCGAAGGATGGCCGACGTACTCGGCTGCGCCGAAGACGACGATGGCATCGGCGGGGTGTTCTTCGTCGATTCCCGCCTCGCGCATGATCTGGCGGCTGATGAAAAGCAAGAACCCCATCGCGCTGACGGCGACCAACGTCACAATCCAGCGGATGGGGTGAATATTGGATTTCCCTGCGGCCGTGGCGACCTACTCCTGCCCTAGCAACTCGATGATCTGCTCCTCGGGAATCGCTCCCTGGCGCAGCAGGCGCCAAGTGCCTTCGGTGGTCAAATCAACGATGGTCGATGGCATCACGCCGGGGCTCGGGCCGCCATCCACGATGATCGACAGACGATCGCCCAACTGATCACGCACCTCCATCGCCGTCGCGCATTCAAGCTCACCATGCAGGTTGGCGGAGGTGGCTGTGATGGGCAGCCCGGCAGAGCGGATAATGGCGAGCGGGACCTCGGCTGCCGGCACGCGCAACGCCACGTTGCCCGTGTTCGCGGTGACTTTTAATGGCAACTTGGGATCGGCCTTCACGATGATGGTGAGCGGGCCGGGCCAGAAGCGGCGCGCCAGCAGGTAAAAGATTTCGGGCACGGGCCAGGCGACGTCGGCGGCCTGGTCGACCGATTCAATCAGCAGCGACAGCGGCTTGTGCCGCGAGCGCGTTTTGATCTCGTAAACCCGGTCAACGGCGTGAAGATTGAAGGGATCGACCGCGAGGCCGTAGTAGGTGTCGGTGGGAATACCCAATACTTCACCGGCGCGAATCTTCTCCGCGGCATAGGTGACCAGCGAGGCTTCTGGCGCTTTACTGTTGATCTTTACGATTTCGGGGCGCAACCGTACCTCTTTTTCGTTCGGGAAGTGCTTATTGAGCGAAACCTAACACATCGCTTCCTGCAACAGCAAATGAGAAGATTATCACGCCGAGGCCCGCGGCGCAGTGTGATTGCCCCGCAGTGTAGGATAGACGCCGGTTCCCGAGAGCGATGCCTAATACCATACGGTTTGAAGATCGGGTGCGGCGCGTCGATAGCAGCCAGAACGCGCGGGTGAAGGAACTGCGCCGTGCGTTCGCCGAGGCTGCGCCCAACCAGCAGGGCGAAGTTGCTATCGAAGGCATGCACCTGGTGGAAGAAGCCATCCGCAGCGGACTTCGGCTGGGGACAGTCTTCTTCAGCGAGTCGGCCCGCGAGCGAGCGCATAAGCTGTTGCCGCAGCTAGCGGCGAATACGGAAGCCCTGCTGCTGCCCGACAAAGTGTTCGCCAACGCCGTACCGAGCGAGACTCCACAGGGCGTGGCAGCGCTGGTGCGAGTGAAGCCGTTCACGCTGGAGAATATTCTGGCGGTGCAGCCCAGCCTGCTGGTGATTACCGCTGGCCTTCAGGACCCGGGAAATCTGGGGACGATTGCGCGGTCCGGCGAGGCGTTCAGCGTGACAGGCCTCCTTCTCGGCGAGCGCACGGTGAGCCCATGGAATTGGAAGGCGGTGCGCGCTTCGGCGGGATCGCTGTTCCGCTTGCCGACTGCGAAGGTTGAACTGGCGCAAGCGCTTCCGGAGATCAAGACGTGCGGCGTGCGCGTGCTGGCAACTTCGTCGCATAAGGGCACTGAAATTTCCGACGTGGACTTGCGAGGGCCAGTAGCGCTCGTCGTCGGCAGCGAAGGCGCGGGCGTCCCCAAGGATGTGCTGGCGCAGGCAGATGAGGTGGTTGTCATTCCGCAATCGCCAAAAGTGGAATCGCTGAATGCGGGGATTGCCGCGTCGATAGTGCTGTACGAGGCGGCAAGGCAAAGATCACCACAGAGACACAGAGACAGAGAGGTTTAGAATTCCAGGTGGTTTCCAAACTCTGTGTCTCTGTGGTGAGTAAGATCCTTGAGCCTTTTCCAGAACAATTCGCCGTCTGACGAAGCAGTTGACAAGTCGCGGCCGCTGGCCGACCGCATGCGCCCGCGCACGCTCGACGAGTTTGCCGGGCAGGAGCACATCCTGGGGCCCGGCAAGTCGCTGCGGGTGCAGATCGAGCGCGACGACACCGGCTCGCTGATCTTCTGGGGACCGCCCGGCGTGGGTAAGACCACGCTCGCCAAGATCATCGCGCGCATGACGCAGGCCGACTTCATCGAATTCTCGGCGGTACTCAGCGGGATCAAGGAAATCAAGCAGGTGATGGCCGACGCCGAGCGGGCGCGGCAGTACGGCACGCGGACCATCGTCTTCGTCGACGAAGTGCATCGCTTCAACAAAGCCCAACAGGACGCATTTCTGCCTTATGTCGAGAAGGGGAGCATCCGGCTGATCGGCGCGACCACGGAGAATCCTTCGTTCGAGATCATCTCGGCGCTGCTATCGCGCTGCCGGGTGTACGTGTTGAAGTCGCTGAGCGAGGAACAGATTCTGGGACTGCTGCAACGCGCGCTGCGAGACAGAGAGCGCGGCCTGGGCGAGTTGCACCTCGAGGCCGAAGAGTCAGCGTTGCGCAAGATTGCGGCCTACTCCAGCGGCGACGCCCGCAGCGCCTATAACGTGCTCGAGATTGCGGCGACGCTGGCGATGGAGCAAGCGAAGGATTCGACGCCTCGTATCACTGACGCGATCGTCTCCGATGCGCTACAGAAGCGCGTGCTGAGGTATGACAAGGCCGGCGAAGAGCATTACAACCTGATTTCGGCGCTGCACAAGAGCGTGCGTAACAGCGACCCAGACGCCGCCCTTTACTGGCTGGTGCGGATGCTGGAGGCGGGCGAAGACCGCCTGTATGTTGCGCGGCGGGTGGTGCGAATGGCGGTCGAAGACATTGGCCTGGCCGATCCGAATGCGCTCGGCATCACCCTGGCGGCGCGCGATGCCTTCGACTTTCTCGGCATTCCGGAGGGCGACCTGGCCCTGGCGCAGGCCGTGGTCTACCTGTGCGCGGCGCCCAAGTCGAATGCGGTTTATACCGCTTACGGCGCGGTGTTGGAGGATGTGGAGCGCACGGCACAGGATCCCGTGCCGCTGCATCTGCGCAACGCGGTCACCGGACTGATGAAATCTTTCGGTTATGGCGAGGGATACCAGTATGCGCACGACCAGGAGTCGAAGGTCGCGGACATGCAGTGCCTGCCGGACAACCTGAAAGACCGCGTGTACTACCATCCCACTGAAGAAGGAATCGAGAAGCGGATTAAGGCGAGGCTGGAAGAGCTCAGGAAGAAGAAAGCAACNNGCGAGCTTTGAGCAACAAGCAGTTCAAACCACAGCCGATTCGATGTCGGCGACGATGGCGGCGGCGGCCTGGGCTGGGTCGGGAGCTTCGAGGATGGGGCGGCCGACGACGAGATGGGTAGCGCCGGCGGCGATGGCATCGCGCGGCGTGACGACGCGGGCCTGGTCTCCGGCGGCTGATCCAGCGGGGCGGACACCCGGGGTGACGATGGCGAAGCCTTCGCCCAGCTCGCGGCGCAGCTCGCGGGCCTCATGGGCCGAGGCGACGAGGCCTCCGCAGCCAGCCGCGCGGGCGAGCGCTCCCAGTCGGAGAACTTGGCTGAGAACGGTACCGGGGACACCGATTTCCTGGAGGTCGGCCTCGGAGAGGCTGGTCAAGACAGTGACGGCAAGGACCATCGGTTTGGCCGCGGATTGGGCTGCGGCGTCTGCGCCGGCTTTGAGCATCTTGCTGCCGCCTGAGGCATGGACCGTCAGCATGGTGACGCCCAGCTCGGCTGCCGAGCGGACGGCGCCGGCGACGGTGTTGGGGATGTCGTGGAACTTGAGGTCGAGAAAGACCTTACGGCCCGAGGAGACGAGGTCGCGCACGACCTGCGGCCCCTCGGCCGTAAAGAGCTGTTTTCCGACTTTGAATGTGGTCGCGGCGTCGCCGATGGATTGGACGATCTGGCGAGCCTGGCGGGCGCTGGGGACGTCCAGCGCCACAATGAGCCGATCTTTAGACTGGGACTGTGCCAGCATCGGCTCCCAGTTTACCGCAGAGCCTGGTTCCCGTGTTTACCGCCTGATGCGGTAATTACTGCGGACTAAGGTTCTCCGCAATCTCGGGGGTTTGCAGAACTTCGAGGCGTACGCGATCTACGCCACTCATGGACAGCATTTTAGCTGCGCCGTAGGACAGGTCAATGATCCGGCTTGGGGCGACGGGTCCGCGATCGTTAATGCGGACGACGACCGACCGGTCGTTCTTCAGATTTGTGACCTTGACCCAGGAACCGAGCGGCAACGTACGGTGGGCCGCCGTAAATTGATACATATCGTAGGGCTCGCCGCTGGCAGTCTTCTTGGACTGAAAGATGCGGCCGTACCATGAAGCCTTCCCGAGCTGAGGTTTCTTAGTCCGGGATGGCTTGGATTCCTGAGTCTGCCCTGGGGTCCCTTTTTGCGAATCCGGTGTGCTATTACCGGGTGCTGCGCTCAGCGCGGTGGCGAAAAGCAATGTCGCCGCAACTGGGCTGAGTACTCGTAACATTAAACACCTCTCATCGTTTAATTGGTCCTCCTGACAGGATGTGATAAGTCTAGTGAGGGCGAGAAGCGAGAGTCAATCCCCCGAACTGGGAATTCGGCCCTCCGGATTGCCTTTTTGGGAATTTTGTGCTAGCGGCCAACTGGGGCGAAAGTGGCCTCATGGGGCGGTGCTGGTGGTGCTTTTTGCCTGAGGCGGCCTGGCGAGGGATTGGGTTGGGCAGTTGAGCGATGGACTTGGCATGTAAGCCGATTAGAAACATAAGGTTAGAGGCGTCTAATCGCCGCAGGCCGGCACTGGCCTCAGCGCTGCGACGCCGAAAAGCAGATCCCTCGTCGGCCTGAAGGCCTCCTCGTGATGACAAATCTGAAGGAGTTGTGACGGCGCAGCTGAAGCTGCGCCCCGTCGGCGAATGTTATCCTGATCGCACCTTCAAATGACGAGGCTGTAACTCCTTTCATGCCCAACTTCGTGCCCGACCAAGGTCCAACTCCTGTGCAATCCGACAATGAACCGAACGAGTCCTTCGGCGATCTGCTGTCCCAGTACGAGCGCAGCCATTCTCACAAAGCCGAGGACGGCAGCAAACAACTCGAGGGCACGGTTGTCGCCGTAACCGCCGATTCCGTGCTGCTCGACATCGGCTACAAGAGCGAAGGGATTTTGCCGTTGGCCGGATTTCAGAGCGCGGGCGAGGCGGTAAAGCCGGGCGACAGATTCCTGGTCACGGTGAAAGGCCGCGATCCCGAGGGCTATTACGAACTCACGCGCAGCCGGGTAGCGCGGCCAAAGGACTGGAGCGGGCTGGAACGGGCGTTTGCCGAGAAGGCCACCATCGTCGGCACGGTTACGGACATGGTAAAGGGCGGCTTCAGCGTCGATGTCGGGGTCCGCGCCTTCATGCCGTCCTCGCGCAGCGGAGTGCGCGATGCTGCCGAGATGCCGAAGCTAGTCGGACAGGAGATTCGCTGCCGCATTACCAAGCTGGATGTCACGGAGGAAGACCTGGTGGTCGACCGGCGCGTTATCGCGGAAGATGAGGAGCGCTCGGCGAAAGAACTGCGCTATTCCACGGTCAAGGAGGGCGACATCGTCACCGGGACGGTGCGCAACCTGATGGATTATGGAGCGTTCGTCGATATCGGCGGCGTCGATGGCCTGCTGCACGTGGCCGACATCGCCTGGGGCCGCGTCAACACGCCTGCCGACGTTTTGACTGTCGGGCAGGAGATCGAAGCCAAGGTGTTGAAGGTCGACTCCGAGAAGCAGCGCATATCGCTGGGCCTGAAGCAGCTTCAGCCGCATCCCTGGGACGCGGTGGCCGAGAAGTACAAGACCGGCGAACGGGTCCGCGGGACGGTCAGCCGGCTGGCGGATTTTGGGGCGTTCGTCGAACTGGAGCCGGGTGTCGAAGGGCTGGTCCATATC
The DNA here is from genome assembly GCA_003135315.1 of Acidobacteriaceae bacterium. Classification (GTDB taxonomy): domain Bacteria; phylum Acidobacteriota; class Terriglobia; order Terriglobales; family Acidobacteriaceae; genus Bog-257. The sequence continues at coordinate 10,744 of PLBD01000176.1, forward strand.
TCGGAAATGTCGTGGGTGAAGAGGGTGCGCAAGCCGAGCGACCTCGTGAAGACCGGTGAGACGGTGGAAGTTGTCATCCTGGGAGTGAATGTTGGCGAGCAGCGGCTGTCGCTGGGGCTGAAGCAGGCATTGGGAGATCCCTGGGCCGAAGTGGCGCAGAAGTTCCCGGTCGGATCGGCCATCGAAGGGCCGGTCACCAGCATCACCAAGTTTGGCGCGTTCGTTCAGGCGGCTGAAGGCGTCGAGGGCATGGTGCACGTCAGCGAAATCAGCGCCGAAAAGCGAATTAACCACCCGCAGGACGTCTTGAAACTGGGACAGGTGATCAAGGCGCAGGTGCTGGCCATCGATACAGAACGCCGTCTGATGCGGCTGAGCATGAAGCAACTCATTCCCACTAGCGTGGATGAATACATCGCCGAACACAAGGCAGGCGACGTGGTCACCGGGCGGGTGGTGGACGTGTCGGCCGACGGCGCTCGCGTGGAACTGGGCGAAGGCTTGCTAGCTCCCTGCCGGCTAGGTTCAGCAGCCCCGGCAGTGGAAGAAAGCAAGAGCGAAGGCAAGGCGGACCTGTCGTCGCTGACTTCGATGCTGCAAGCGCGCTGGAAGGGCGGCGCAGGCGGCACCGCTGCTGCCAAGCCGGAAGCGATTCGCGCCGGACAGGTTCGGAGCTTCCGCATCGCCAAGCTCGACGCCGACAGCAAGGCCATCGAGCTGGAGTTGTCGTAACCGCCGCTCGAACCGCAGCCAATTTTGCGAAGTCGAAATCCCTCGGGGTTAGATGCTGATGCGACGCTCAGCCAGTTCGAAGAGCTTCATCCTCGCCATATTCCTCCTCGCAGCGTTTGGTACGGCGCGCGCGCAGTGGGATATGCAACAGTCCGGCTCCACGGCCGGCTTCCGTGGCATCCATTCGGTGGACGGAACCGTGGCGTGGGCCAGCGGAACGGACGGCACGGTGCTGCGTACGGAGGACGGCGGTGCGCATTGGCAGAAATGCGCTACGCCGCCTGGGGCCGAGGATCTCGACTTCCGCGGCGTCTGGGCGTGGGACGCGAAGACTGCGATCGTCATGTCGGCTGGGCCGGGAGGCCAGTCGCGCCTTTACAAGACAACCGACGGCTGCTCGCATTGGACTCAGGAGAGACAGAACTCAGAGAAGGATGGGTTCTGGGATGCAGTCCGCTTTCAGACTCAGGATTTTGGAGCGTCCGGAGATCAACAACCGGGAGTGCTCATCGGCGACCCTGTCCGCGGCCGCTTCTATACCGAGGTCTTGATTCCGGGACATGGCTGGGCTGTTGACGATAGCTCCTGTGCGGCGGTCCAGGGTGAGGGCGCTTTCGCTGCAAGCAATTCGTCGGTATACGTTTTTGGCTCGGGCCGCTACATCCTGGTGACGGGCGGCAAACTCGGCGCTCGCGCGCTACTCTCGCCGCTTCTGGCGTACAACGACGGCACCAAAGGCTGCTTAGCGGTTTGGCTTCCGCTGGCGGGCGGAGCTGATTCAACGGGAGCCTTCTCCGTTGGGTTCCGCGACGCGAAGCATGGCGTGGTGGTGGGCGGCGACTACAAGAAGCCTAACGACTCCTCCGGCACGGCAGCGTGGACAAAAGACGGGGGACGGCATTGGAAGGCTGCGTCCCAGCCGCCGCGCGGATACCGCTCGGCCGTGGCGTGGAACGCGGGGGCGAAGGTCTGGATTGCGGCCGGAAGCAACGGGTCAGATATTTCCCGCGATGACGGCAAGACCTGGCAGCGCCTGGACGACGGCAACTGGAACGCGCTCTCGCCGCCGTACATTGTTGGGCCTAATGGACGCATCGGAAAATTAGCGGCGGCCGCGGTCAAGCGGTAATGTCCTCCGGGGGCTAAAGAGTGAGCGTGAGAAGCGTGCCGTCCCAAAGGCGTCTGTGTCGTAGCTGTGCCGCNNACCGCGGGCTCACGCCCGCGGCTAACACAAATATTGCCGCTCCGCGGCTCGGGTTCTTGATCAGAATTTCCAGCCTCGATCAATACTTTCCTAGCGGCAGTCCATGCTGGATTCGCCGGCGGCAATTCCGCTGGCGGCATAGGTGAATCGAAGGGTGCAAGCTGTGACCTCCGGTGGCAGCTCGCGGAGCAGGACCACCGCAGTATCGCGATAACGGCAGCGCATGAAGACCTTGAGCGACCGATAGTCTTTCACCTTCCAGGTCTGGGTAATCTTCTTGCCTNNACCGAGATCCGCTCGAAACTGTGCTGAGACTTAGCCGGGGTGACGCTCCAAGTCGGCGCGGGTGCGGTGGTTTCTTCTACCGTAATGCTGGCCGGGCAAACTACCGGCGCCGACGGCTGCTTTTGTTGGGCATAACCGACCGGAGAAGCGAACCATGCCGCTGAGCACCCGAGCAACGCCAGCCGCAGCGAGCGTCTAGTCGATGACATAGAACGTGTCTCCATCGTTCACCGGGTGAACTCCGGGAGCGCCTCCCTGAAAGCGAATGGTGCGTTGATGGACCGGCTGCCCCTTCCATTGATCCCACACTTGCAGCCCAACGGCGTTCTGGCCCATGTAGATGGCTGCGTGCGAGGTTCCATCGGTGCTGTTGGTGTAGGTACCGTCAGGGCCGAAGGTAGCGATCGCAGTGCCCGGCTGGATGGTCGCATTGCCGCGGGCCAGATCACCCTGCGTCCAGTTGGCGGTCAGCGGGGCTCCGCTGGCCTGCTGCACGAACGCAACGCACTGTCCGCTGCCGACAACCTGGCCCTGGTAACTCTCTGGAGCCGTGGCAATATAAGGCATAGTTCAAATCTCCCTGGGCATGACGATGGTCAAGCCGGTAGTTTGCCAATTTTCCTGTCCAATTGCACGCCAATTTTTTGCTTTACCTTTGCCGCGGCAGTCTGGTATTGTCCGCGGCAACACAAGCTTGGGTGCGAGTGGCAACGGTTTGCGCCGGCCACGAGGATCCGGGCGGATGATCTCAGGGAGGGCTTGCATGGCTTTCTGTCCGAATTGCGGTACGCAAATAGCCGATAACACGGCGTTCTGTCCGAAGTGCGGCAAGGCCACAGGCCAGGCCAGTTCCGGAGCCTCAGCGGCTGCACCGCCGCCACCTGCGCCGGAGGCAAGTTATAGCGCTCCCGCAGCTCCGGTGGTTGCGGCGGCTCCGCTGGCGGAAAACGTCGCCGGCATGCTGGCCTATTTCACCATCATTCCGGCCATCATTTTTCTGCTAGTCGAGCCCTACAACCGGAACAAGTTCGTGCGCTTTCACTCGTTCCAGTGCCTGTTTGTCGCGGTAGCGCTGGTGGTGATCGACGTAGTGCTGATGATTCTGGCGGCGATACTGCACATCATACCGGTGATCGGCTGGATGGTGACGGCGGCCCTGTGGCCCATCTATAGCCTGGCGGTGCTTCTCCTCTGGGTGCTGCTGGTGATTAAGGCCTATCAGCACCAGGTTTACAAGCTGCCCATCATCGGCGACCTGGCGGAGAAGCAGGCCAACGCGTAGAGCTACCCGATGAAGTCAGGGCGAAGTCCCGCAGCGGCTAAAGCCG
>PLBD01000265.1 GCA_003135315.1 Acidobacteriaceae bacterium
CCGAGCGCATCATCGACGCCTTTTACGAGATGGGCATCGCGCCTGAGCGCGTCATCAAGATTTCCGGCATCGGCTGCTCGTCGAAGAGTCCTGCCTACTTCATGGGTCGCTCGCACAGTTTCAACGCGGTACACGGGCGCATGCCGGCGGTGACCACAGGAGCAGTGCTGGCAAATTCGAAGATTGTCGCGCTGGGCGTCAGCGGCGATGGCGACACCGCNNTGACCAAAGGGCAGTTCTCGGCGACCGCCGATCTCGGCTCGAAGCTGAAGACCGGCGTCATCAACGACCTGCCGCCGATCGACACTTGCGCCCTGGCGATCATGCTGGGGGCGACCTTCGTCGGCCGTTCCTTCTCCGGCGACAAGAAGCAGCTGCACACTATGCTGAAGGCGGCGCTGTCGCACCGGGGCTCCGTGATGCTCGATGTGATCTCGCCTTGCACAACCTTCAACGATCACGAAGGCTCGACCAAGTCGTACAAGTTCGTCAAGGACCACGAAGAGCCGCTGCACGACGTCGATTTCGTGCCCCACTTCAACGACATCAGCGTTGACTATGACGAGGGATCGAGCCTGAATGTCGTGATGCACGATGGCTCATCGCTGCGCCTGCGCAAGCTGGAGCACGATTACGACCCTACCAACAAGGTTGAGGCAGTAAAGCGCCTGATGCAGTCGCACGATGCCGAGGAAGTGCTCACCGGCGTGCTCTACGTGAATACCACCGCGCCCAACTTCATCGACATGATCAACATGATCGATGAGCCGCTGGCAACACTGCCGGAAAGCGTCACCCGTCCTTCGCGCCAGGCGCTGGAGGAATGCATGGAGGCGCTGCGGTAAGATTGGGTATGAACCGTCATGCGATGTCATTCCCGCGCCCGGCTGCGTGGCGAGATTGCAATTCAAGTGCCCCTTGGGACTGAATGATTGCCGCCGGATTTCGCACGCTTATTGATGCTCTCAACGCGGCTCCGGCCCAGCGTGAGTTTATTACGTCCTGGATCGATGAGGACGAGCGCGAGACCGTGAACTTCGGCGAGTTCCGCCGGCGGGCACGGCAACAGGCGGTCCTGCTTCGCCAATACGATGTGGCCGTGGGCGATCGCGTGGTCATCATTATGCCCCAAGGCATACCGGCCATGACGGTCTTCGTGGGCGCGATGATGCTGGGCGCCGTTCCCACTTTCCTTGCCTATCCCAACTTCAAGGTAGAGCCGGCCAAGTACCGCTCTGGACTGGCTGGTGTGACCTCGAATCTCAGTGCCTGCGTGGTAGTCATCGACGAGCACTTCCCTGACGAGATGCTGGGCCATGTCACGCTTGGCGAGGCCGAATTGGTTCGCGCAACCGACGCTGCGACTGCCGAAGCTGGCGTCGAACTCCCGGACGCCGGGACCGATGCCACCAGCCTGGCATTCCTGCAACACTCGGCCGGCACCACGGGTCTGCAGAAGGGCGTTGCGCTGAGCCATGAGGCGGTGTTGCGCCAGCTACAGTCGCTCGTCCAGGCCCTGCAGATCGACGGCGCCGCCGACCGCGTCTATAGCTGGCTGCCGCTGTATCACGACATGGGGCTGATCGCCTGCTTCATGCTGCCCCTGGTCTGTCACATGCCGGTCGTGATGCAATCGCCGCTGGACTGGGTGATGCATCCGGAGACTATGCTGCAGATCATCAGCGAGTACCGCTGCACGCTGGCATGGCTGCCGAACTTCACCTTTCAGTTTGTGCCCCGGCGGACCCCGCGGGAGCGCTGGAGGCAATACGATCTCTCGTCGGCTCGCGCCCTCATCAATTGTTCCGAACCGGTGCGCGCCGCCAGCATGGATGAGTTCTATCGCTCCTTCGCTCCCATCGGATTGAAGCGCGAAGCTCTGCAGTCCTCGTACGCGATGGCCGAGAATGTCTTCGCAGTCACGCAATCCGGCATCAACGGACGCACCGGACCGGCGCACCTCTGGGCCGACGGCCGCCGTTTTCGCTGCGAACACCGCGTCGACCCGGTTGCCGCGGAAACTCCGGAAGCAGTGCCGCTCGTTTCCTCGGGACAGTTGCTGCCGGGCAATGAAGTACGGATCCTATCGGATTCGGGAGCGACATGTTCCGACGGGCAGGTTGGCGAGATTCTCATCAGGAGCAACTGCCTGTTCGATGGCTACTACAACCGGCCGGACCTCACCGCTCAGGCGATTGTCGACGGCTGGTATCACAGCGGCGATCTTGGTTGTTGTCTGGACGACGAACTCTACGTCATCGGGCGCAAGAGGGACCTGCTCATTATTGGCGGCGAAAACATCTACCCGCAGGACATCGAGGAGATTGCCACCAGCCATCCCGCGATACACGACGGCCGCGCTGTCGCGATGGGCTTGTACAATCCTGATCTGGGCACTGAGGAGATTGTTCTCGTAGCCGAGGTGGAACGCGAGGAACTTCTGCAAAACGGTGCTGCCATCGAGAGCGAGATGCGCAGCCAGATTGTGGCGGGCGCAGGAGTAGCGGTCCGGACGATTTTCCTGAAGCCGCCAAAATGGATTGTGAAGAGCACCGCCGGGAAACCGGCCCGCGCCGCGACGCGCGACAAGCTGCTGCGGGAGCATCCCGAACTACAACAGGAGAACCCCGATTCGTGACCCCTGAAGCGCACCAGATGATTGAACATGTCGTGCACTTGGTCCGCAAGCCCGGCCTGGCGATTGACGAGAACACGGCCCTGGTTTCGTCCGGGCTGATCGACTCGATGGCGCTGGTGGATCTGTTGGTCAAGTTGGAAGACCTGACACATCTGCGTATTCCCGCCGGCAAGGTTCAGCCGAAGGACATGGATACCGTCGCTCTGATGTTCGCCACCGCGGAGCGCGTCGGCAAGCCAAGGAAATGATCGGCAGTTGATCTCCACTTTAGAAGAAGAACCTTGAATGCCACGCAGACAAGTCCGATAGAGTCCGCTTCCCCTGGGTTTGCTCGCCGGAGGCAGCGGCGCGTCAGGCTGGTGCTGTTTCTGCTCTCGCTCATCGTCAGCGTGACGGGCTTCGTCAGCTTCGACTACTTCTACAGCAAGGCCATCCTAGCGTCGGCGGTCTCCGGCGGACCGCACGGGTTTTGCTTCAGTCGCGATCCGGTGCGGGCGTTCGCTTTTCAGGCGAACTGCTCCTGCATTCGCCCCTGGCTTGGAAGCTCGTACACGTTCAACACCAACAGCCTGGGTTTTCGCGACGAGCGCATCCGGGAAGTCCCGCTATCCGACTGGCGGCCGCGCATTTTGATCCTGGGCGACTCGGCTCCTGAGGGAATGACCGACTGGCAGGACAGCTTCATCGGCCGCATTGCCGGGCAATTCCCCCAGTATGAATTCCTCAATGGAAGCGTGGAGGGATATTCGCCCTCCAACTACCTCAACACGGCCAGAATGGTGATGCAGCGCGGAGTCAAGTTTGATGAAGTGATCGTCTTTATCGATGTGTCCGATGCCCAGGACGAGGCCGCTTTCTTCCACGATACGGACTCATCGGGAGCGGTTGCTATTGCGAGCGGAAAATTGTCGAAAAGCACCTGGTATTCGAATCTGCGGCTGGGAATCAACAACCACCTGCTGCTCACGAATGAGGTCTTCGACTTCATCGAGAAGGATCTGGTTGGCTTCGGCTGGTATCACCTCGATCTGGGACACGGCGGTAACGAATTCGATCTGGAGCGCTCGGCATGGACGTATCGCAAGGTCTCGGACGACGAGCCCTACGAGACTGGCTATGCGCCGCTGGGTCTGGAGCGAGGCGTAGAGAAAGAAAAAGCCAAGATGGACATTCTGTGGCGGGAGCTAAAGGCGCAAGACATTCCGATCAGCGTCGTGGTCTATCCCTGGCCGGCGCAACTGGCGCACGACAATGTTGATTCCCGCCAGGTGCGCCTCTGGCGCGATTGGTGCGAGGGCAAGTGCACCCGCTTCATCACGTTGTTTCCTGCGTTCTTCGCGATTAAAGACGCTTGCCCTCGCTTCCAGCCTGGCTGCTGGTACCTGAGCCACTTCATCTTCGGCGACACCCATTTCAACTCGGCTGGCGACGCGGTAGTGGCGAACGTGATCGAAAAGAGCTTGACGGAGATTCCTCCGGAGAAACGGCAGGCATCGCCTGGTTTGGAAGCCGCACCAACCGGACTAACCCCGGGCGCACGGGAGAAACGATAACTGTGGATCAAGCGATGTCCTTGCGTGTACTGCTGTACGCCGGCGCCCTGTTACTGGGGATAGGCGTGTTCGCGCGAGTGCGCTCGTGCCGCGCGCGGCAAGCTTTCCTTCTTGTCGTCAGCTACGCGCTCTATCTCACCTGGGGAGCGTGGTTCCTGGCGGTCCTTCTCGCTTCCACGGCGATCAACTTCCTGGTGGGACGCTGGATGCGACGCAAGCCTTCCCTCACCATCTTGTGGACGGGGCTGGCGTTCAATCTTGTCCTGCTGGGATTCTTCAAATATCTGCCTGGCATCGCGGTGTCCGTCCCTCTTGCGTCGTTGCAGAAGTTCTCTCACCTCGCGCTGCCGTTGGGTATCTCGTTCTGGACTTTCCAGGCGATGAGCTATCTGCTGGATTTGTACCGCGGCGAAGAGCTCGACCCTTCGTTCTTGGAATTCGGCTTGTACATGGCGTTCTTCCCGGTGGCGATTTCCGGCCCCATCTGCCGCATGCCGGACATGCTTCCGCAATTTCGCTCCGGGCAAGCGCCCTCGCGCGACGACAGGGGCCGCGGCCTCTCCCGCATCGCAACCGGACTGCTGATGATGCAGGTCGCTCAACTGCTGGGCAAGGGCATTCTCAGCGGGCAGGGCGTCAACGCCGGCTTCGATCAGATCAGCGGCTGGAGCGGCCCGGACGTCTGGTGCTTGGCGCTGGGCTACGGGCTACAGGTTTTCTTCGATTTCGCGGGCTACTCGCATATTGCCATCGGCGCGGCCCGCATGATGGGCTTTACCGTCCCGGAAAACTTCGCGCGGCCATTCACCTCCACAACACCGTCGATCTTCTGGACCCGCTGGCACATGTCGCTCTCCTTCTGGATACGCGACTACGTCTTCCTGCCGCTGGCGATGCTGCGCCGGCAGGAGTGGTGGCGAAAATTCTGCCTGCTGGTGGCGATGGTGCTCTTCGGCGTCTGGCACAGAGGCACGTTGCTTTTCGTGCTCTTCGGTTGCTACCACGGCGTGCTGCTGATCCTGCACCGGCAAACCCAGCAGGCGGAGCGGAAGCTGAACTGGCAGCCCACCGCCAGAGCTTGGACGGTGTGGTCGTGGATAGTGACGATGGCGCTGGTCAACCTCGGGTGGATCCTCTTCCGTGCTGGTTCCCTATCGCAAGCGGGAGAGATGTTCTCGGCCCTGCTGTTACCGACAAGCTATTCTCGCCACGCTGTCTCCTTCAGTCTCTATGGGCTGGTGCTGGGATTGGCGCTGGCTTACGCGGGGGCGCTGTATGCGATCGATACGCTCGATGCCTACGCAGAAAGGACGGCGGCTGCGCCCTCACGTTCGGAGTTCATCGCCGTGGGATTGCGCGACCGCTGGGTATGGATCGCGCCCCTGTGGACGACGGCCTGCCTGCTGGTGCTGACGCTGATGCCCCACCAGACTCACGCCGCCAATGTGTTTATGTACCGGTTTTTCTAGAGCTGCGCTTGTTTTTCTTCAGTTTGGAAATATTGCGCCATCTTGCGGAACTTGCTGTAACGCGCGTTCAGCAGCTCAGCCGTCGGCAACTTCTCCAGCTCAGATAGGTGTTTATCCAGGACGTCGGCCAGCGCATTCGCTGCTGCGTCGTAGTCATGCTGGGCTCCGCCGGCCGGCTCGGCAATGACTTCATCGCAGATGCCCAACTCAAGGTTGTCTTTTGCGGTGATGCGCAGCGCCGCAGCCGCGACATCTTTCTTGCTTGAGTCGCGCCACATGATCGAAGCGCAGCCTTCCGGCGAGATCACCGAGTAAGTGCTGTTCTCCAGCATGAGCACGCGATCGGCAACAGCGATCGCCAATGCCCCGCCGCTGCCGCCTTCGCCGGTGATCACGGCAATGAACGGCACTCGCAGACGCGCCATCTCGCGCAGGTTATGCGCAATCGCTTCAGCCTGCCCGCGTTCTTCGGCGCCCAGTCCGGGATACGCGCCCACAACGTCGATGAGCGAGATGACCGGGCGTCCCCACTTCTCGGCGAATTTCATTGCCCGCAGCGCTTTGCGATAGCCTTCCGGATTGGGCTGGCCAAAATTGCGATGGACGCGCTGCTTGGTATCGCGGCCCTTCTGCGTTCCCAGCACCAGCACTTCCCTGCCGCGAAAGCGGGCCATGCCGCAGACCATGGCCGCATCGTCGCCAAAAGCGCGGTCGCCGTGGATCTCGCTGAAGTCAGGAAAAATCCGCTCAATGTAATCCAGCGGATAGGGCCGGTTCGGATGGCGCGCCAGCTCGGTACGCTCCCAGGGCGTCAGTTGTCCGGACATCTGGCGGCGCAGAGATTCCACGCGTTCGTGCAGCCCCTGCAACTGCTTCACGGCCGCCTGGTTGCTTCCGGCCACCCCTTGCAATTGCTGTATTTGATCTTCGATCTTCAGCAGTTCTTCTTGCGCTTTTGAGGCAGCTTCCATATTGGGATCGTTTCGCTTGGTGGCGGCTGTGTACAAAGCTTCCGCCGCATACAGCCAGAAGTCCAGCGCCGACAACATTCCGGATTGCGCAGGCGTCAGCTGGGTTTCGTCGGGCACCGCGGTACTGGCTGTTCCAGGCCGAGCTCAATCAATAACGCGTACGCTGCCGCGACCGCACAACTCTTCCACGCGATTAATGAATGCCCGGTCCGGCAACACATTATAGCCTTCCGCCTCCATTACCGCGGTAAAGTCGCCCCTGCGCTCCAGGTCGAACAGGACGCGGGCCTCGCCCTTGCGCTCGCGACATAATGCCTGCAGCTCATCGATAGTGTTGGCCGACGCCGTCTCCAGCGCGACCTTAATGCGCAGGTGGGTGGGCAGCTTGGGCCGCGCGTCCTCCAGCGGTGTGATGTCGCCGATCATGACCTTGGGGTTTGAGCCTTCCTCCACGCGCACTCCTCCCTTGATCAACACCGGGACAGTCAGCTTCAATCGTTCCGCCAACCGGCGATACGGCTCGGCGAAACACAGCACATCGACCGAGCCGTTCATATCTTCGAGCTGCCCTTGCGCGTACAGATCGCCCTTCTTCGACTTGGCGACGCGGATCCCCTTCAAGATTCCGCCGACCAGGATTTCGTCCTTGCCGGTGGAAGACTTCAGCTCGCCGATGTCCGTGGTCGAGAGCGCGTGGAAGTCCTGCAGCTTTTCCTGATACTTCTCCAGCGGATGGCCGGTGATGAAGAAGCCCAGGATCTCTTTTTCGAAGCCGAGCCGCTGGTGCTCATCCCAGTCAGGAGTGTTGGGCAGTGGCTTCTCGTCGACGCGCGTTTCCTCATCCTGCTGAAACACCCCGAAGAGGCCGTGCTGTCCCAGTGCGGCATCCTTCTGCGCCTTTTGCGCGTTGTCCATGGCACTGTCGACGACAGCCATCAACTGCGCGCGCCGGCCTAGCTGATCCATGGCGCCGCTCTTGATCAGCGACTCCACCACCCGCTTGTTGAGCAGATGGAGATCGACGTTTTCGCAGAATTGATAGAACGACTTGAAATTTCCGTTCTTCTTGCGCGCTGCCACAATCGACTCGATGGCATTGTGGCCGACGTTCTTCACCGCTGCCAGACCAAAGCGGATCGCTTCACCGTGCGGCGTGAAGTAAGCGTCGCTGACGTTGATGTCAGGCGGCTCAACGGGAATGCCCATCTCGCGGCACTCATTGATGTACTTCACCACGTCATCCGTGCTGCCGGAGACCGAGGTCAACAGCGCGGCCATGAACTCGACCGGATAGTGCGTCTTGAGATAAGCCGTCTGATAGGCGAGCAGCGCATACGCCGCCGAGTGCGACTTGTTGAAGCCGT
>PLBD01000577.1 GCA_003135315.1 Acidobacteriaceae bacterium
TGCAGCTTCCCTTTCTGCAAGTGCTGGCGCCGGGATTCCGCTTCGTGCCCATCACCGTCGGCACCGGCAACTTTGAAGTGCTGAGCGCTCTCGGCGTGGTGATCGGAAACACGCTGGCGAAGCAGGGCGAACGCGTTCTGGTGATTGCGTCCAGCGACATGAACCACTACGAGAGCGACAGCGTTACGCGCGTCAAAGACCGCCGGGCAATCGACCAGCTGCTGGCGCTCGATGCGCGCGGGTTATACGACGTGGTGAAGGAAGGCAATATCAGCATGTGCGGATACGGGCCGGCGGTCGTGATGCTGACGGCGGCGCGAAAGCTGGGCGCAACCAAAGCGGAACTGGTGCGCTATGCCACGTCAGGCGACGTGTCGGACGATCGCGACATGGTTGTGGGTTACGCAGGCATCGCGGTGTGGTGAGCTTAACCGCCGAGGTTGGGGCGCAATCACGAAAGGTCCGGGCTTTCAGACGCTTTCGGCTGCGCTTGCAACGCTTCCGTCAGAGCCGCTCTCAGTGGAGCGAGATCGTTCTTGATCGTGTACCAGACGGTTTGCACATCGATCCGGTCGTACTGATGACGCAGCCAGTTGCCCATACCTCGTATGTTGCGCCATGGCTGCCCGGGACAAATCGCATCTGCCTGGTCGCCAAGCCGTATTGCCGCCTCGCTGATTAGCTGAAGCTTCCGCTCAACCGCCGCCACCGTTTTCGGGTCGGCGCGAAAAGAGTCGAAATCCATACCGGCAGTAAACTGCTCGATCATCGTAATTCCATCGAGGATGTCGCGCAGAGCTAACGCAGGTTCTCTAAAAGACAAGCACGGCCTCGTGTACTGCCCTTCGCCTTACCGGCTCTTTAAGCATCTTCTCGGGCGCGAGATCTACCGGCGCGTCGAGCAGTTCGGAAAGCCGGCTCTCGAGTCCCGCCATATCCAGCAGGGACAAGCGTTTTGCGGAATCGAATTCCGCCATCAGGTCAACATCATTCCCGGTCTCGCCGCGGGCTACCGAACCAAACAGCGCCAATCGCACGATGCCGGCGCGCTTCAGCTCCGGCTCGTGCTCGCGCAAAATCTGAAGGACCCGTTCCCGCTTCATAACTGCACTGTGCCACAGCGGGAGGTGGTGATTCAAGTCTGGACCCGCTGCACAGAATCCGAAAATGCGGTAGGCTGTAACACCAGCGCCCCTCCGTATCGAACTCCCCACGACCCTGGACGTATCGGTGCATGACTTGCAGTCAGGCCCAAAGGTCTGTCTGGCCCAGTACCCCGGCCTATCACGACAAACAAAAGGAGATTCCTGTATGCAGCTAAGCACTTTGCGCCGGCGGCCCTCCTGCATGGGATGGGCACTATGGCTGGTTGTTGTGGGATGCTTAACGGCCCCTGCTTCCGCGCAGACCGGTTATTGGCACACCAGCGGAAATCAGATCCTCGATGCGAACGGACACGTGGTCCGGGTCGCCGGAATCAACTGGTACGGCTTTGAGACCACCGACGAGGTGGTGCACGGACTGTGGGCGCAGGATTATCACTACATCCTGAACGCCATCCAGAGCAACGGCTACAACGTAATTCGCATGCCGATGTCGAACCAGGTGGTGGAAACGCCCATCATCCCGACGAACATCAGCTATGAAAACGGCAGCGGGCCGATCAACACCGACCTGAAGGGCCTGAACTCGCTGCAAATCCTGGACAAGATCGTCGCCTACGCGGGGCAGATCGGGTTGCATATCATTCTCGACAACCATCGCTCGGAGGCAGGCAACGGCGCTGAAGGCAATGGCTTGTGGTACACCTCGCAATATCCCGAAAGCTCGTGGATCAATGACTGGGTGACGCTGGCGAATCGCTATCTCAACAACACCACCGTCATCGGATTCGACCTGCGCAACGAGCCGCACAACGCGCAGAGCGGCGGCTCATGCTGGGGCTGCGGAACCATGTCTTACGATTGGCGGCTGGCGGCTGAACGCGGCGGTAATGCTGTGCAGGCGGTCAATCCCAGCCTGCTGCTTTTCGTCGAAGGCACCGACTGCTACAACANNATGGGCGCGCAGTCCTACCCGGTGGCGTTTAACGTCGCGCACCAGTTGGTGTATTCCGCCCACGACTACGGGCCGAACCTCTACCAGCAAAGCTGGTTCAACAGCAACACGACGTATCAGAGCCTGGTGCAAGTCTGGACCGGATTCTGGGCGTACCTCAGTTTGAACGACGTCGCGCCGGTGTGGGTGGGCGAGTTCGGCACCACCAACAATGCCAGCGACATTGAGAGCACCGTGCCGGGCTCGCAGGGGCAGTGGTTCCAGAGCATCGTGACCTTCCTGCAAAACAATCCGCAACTCGACTGGACGTACTGGGCGCTGAACGGCGAAGACAGCTACGCGCTGCTCGATAGCAACTACGACTCGACGCCGGTCAGCTCGCTGAAGCAGAGCTTGCTGGCCAGCATTCAGTTCAGCGGCGGAGGCGGGAATTGCGAAAGCGCTCCGCCCGCGCCGGCCGGACTCACAGCGACAGCGGTTTCCTCCAGCCAGATCAACCTGACCTGGAATGCGGTGACGCCGCCGCCGTCGTGCAACGTGACGTATAACCTCTATGCCAGCCGGCTCGCGAATTTCGTACCCTCCTCGGCAACCCGCATCGCGAGCGGCCTCGTGGCGAGCAATTACTCCAACACCGGATTGCTGGCCTCCACCACCTACTACTACATAGTCCGGGCCGCCGATTCAGTGGGCGAGTCCGGCAATTCCAACCGCGCGCACGCCACGACGCAGTCGGGCGGCAGCGGCCTGGGCTGTCACATCACCTACGTCGACCAGAACGACTGGGGGACGGGCTTCACCGGCGCGGTCTCGATCAAGAACACGGGCACGCAGGAAATCAATGGCTGGACGCTGACGTGGACCTGGTCGGGCAATCAGCAGATCTACGACGCGTGGAACTCGACCTATACCCAGAGCGGACAGAATGTCGCACTGACCAATGCGGCGTGGAACGGAACCATTGGAGCCGGCGACACGCTGACCGGAATCGGCTTCAACGCCAATTACAGCGGAACCAACCACAACCCGACTACGTTTTACGTGAACGGCACGTTGTGCCAGTGATCAGATAACTTGTCGGCATGGGAATTGGGCTTTGGCCTTGCGGATGTTTGCAGGGGCTAAAGCCCAAGTTTTTTGAGGATTCGGGCGGCACGACTGAAGTCGCGCCCCTTCAAAGAGGATTTCGACAGAGGATGCTACCGGCTGATGCGCTGGCGGTGTTCCTTCAAGATGCAGGAGTCCATCACGACGAAGATGCCCGCCTGGCGCGCTTTCTCGGCAGCTGCTTCGTGGACCACGCCTTCCTGCATCCAGATGGCCGGTGCTTTGATCTGGATGGCCTGCTCAACGACATCGGGGACGGCGTCGGAGCGGCGGAAGATGTTAACGATGTCGATCTTCTCCGGCACGTCGAGCAGCGAAGCGTAAGCTTTCTCGCCCATCCAGTCAGTGATGTTGGGATTCACGGGGATGATGCGGTATCCCTGCGACAGCATGTAGTGCGAGACGCCGTAGCTCGGACGCAAGGGCGAATCGGTGAGGCCGACGACCGCGATGGTCTTCGCGGTCTTCAGCAGTTCGGTGATGCGATCGGCTTCGGCGGTGGACATTTGCTGTTCCCCGATAATTCCCGGCTCTTCTCAAGAACGCTTTGTATCAGGGCACGGCTTCAGCCGTGCCAATCAAGTGCATTAAAGACATGGGCTTTAGCCCCTGCCAAATCCGCTCAGGGGATAAAGCCCCGATTTTCTTGAATGGTTCGTCATCGGCACGACTAAAGTCGTGCCCTGTTACAAAACCTCGCGCCTAGCAAGTCCAGCCGATGGCTGAAAGCTGACAGCTATCCGAGCGCCTGCTCCAGATCCGCAATCACATCCTCGACATCTTCGATGCCGACGGAGATTCGCACCATGCCGTCGGTCAGGCCGATGGCTTTGCGGCCTTTTTCGCCAATGGCCGCGTGGGTCATCGATGCGGGATGCGAGATCAGCGTCTCGACTCCGCCCAGCGATTCGCCCATCGTGCACAGGCGCACGCGCTTCAGCAAGCGCTTGGCGTTGGCGAGCGAGCCGGTCTCGAACGTGATCATCGAGCCGAAGCCGGACATCTGGCTGCACGCCAGCTCATATTGCGGATGACTGGGCAGTCCCGGATAGAAAACTTTCTTCACCTTGCGATGGCCGCTGAGGTAGTCGGCCATGACGCGGCCGTTTTCGTCGTGCTGCTTCATGCGGACGGCCAGCGTCTTGGTGCCGCGCAGCACCAGCCAGCACTCGAAGGGCGACATGATGGCGCCCGCGGCTTTCTGCACGAAGGCCAACTTCTCCGCCTGCTCGCGCGTGGTACAGACCAACACGCCGCCCAGTCCGTCGCTGTGGCCGTTGAGGAACTTCGTCGTGGAGTGCAGCACCATGTCCGCGCCGAACTTGATGGGCTGCTGGAAGTACGGCGTCATGAATGTGTTGTCGACTATGACTTCGCAGCCGCGCTTGTGCGCGATGGCGCTGACGGCGGCGATGTCGGTGAGGCCCATCAGCGGATTGGTGGGCGTCTCGATGTAAACATAGCGCGTGTTGCGGCGGATGGCGCGCTCGACGTTGCGCGGGTCGGTCGTGTCCACGTAGGTGAACTCCAGACCGAAGTTGGTCATGATCTGGTTGAAGAGGCGCGGCACGCCGCCGTAAAGATTGTTCGAGGCGACGATGTGGTCGCCCGATTTCATCAGATGGCAGAGCGCGCCAACCGCAGCCATGCCGCTGGCGAAAACCGGCGCGGCGATGCCGCCCTCCAGCGCAGCGAGGTTCTGCTCCAGGCGCGCGCGCGTGGGATTGCCGGCGCGCGAGTAGTCGTAGCCCTTGGTCTTGCCGAGTTCTTCCTGCGCGTAGGTTGAGGTGGCGAAGATAGGCGGAGCGACGGCGCCGGTGGACGCGTCAGGTTCGTTGCCGGCATGGATGGCGCGAGTGGAGAAACCAGCGTTTGGCTTAGGCATAAAGATCTATTTCACCACGGAAGCACGGAGGACACGGAGTTTCGAATCAATGAAAAGCGCGAAGCGCGAAAGTCAACCCAGCGCTTCCGCGCTG
>PLBD01000097.1 GCA_003135315.1 Acidobacteriaceae bacterium
ACTTCTCGATCAGAGCCGCGGAGTACTGATCCCATTCAACGACCAGGACGCAATTGCCGAGCAGACCATTGCGCTGCTGGAAAACGAGGCGGAACGGCACGCTATGCGCAAGCGGGCGTATTTATATTCGCGTAACATGGTTTGGAAAAGCGTGGCCCAGGACTACATGCGCAGCTTCCAGCGAGCCCGGGCGGAGCGCATGTGGAACCCTCGCCTGGTCAGCCCAAACCGATCCGCTGAGAATGATGTCGCCGGTTTGCCGCCAGTGACGCTGACTCATCTCCGTCGCATGACAGACGATACAGGAATGTTGCAACATGCCGTCTTCGCCGTTCCCAATCATCACGAAGGCTACAGTATCGACGATAATGCCCGCGCTCTGATCGTATCGATTCTAGTAGAGCAACTGGGAGGGGACGGACAAGCTGAAGCCAGAAAATTGGCTTCGCGGTATCTGGCTTTTCTTTGGCTTGCCTTCAACTCGGCTAATGGCAGGTTTCGCAACTTTTTGAGCTATGAGCGTCATTGGCTGGAGCTACAGGGATCAGAAGACAGTCACGGGCGAGCGCTGTGGTCCCTGGGGACCGCCATCAATCAGACCGTGGATGAAGGCCTGAGGGGCCTGGCTGGGCGTCTCTTTGAACTTGCGGTTCCCGTAACGCTGAGTTTTACCAGCCCCCGGGCGTGGGCATTCTCTTTGTTTGGAATCCAGCAATATCTAGTTCGCTTTCCCGGAGACAGGGCTGCACAATTACGGAGAGATGTACTCGCGGACAAGTTATTGAACATCTATCGAATCACTTGTACGGCGGGGTGGAACTGGTTTGAAGAGAGCCTGGCCTATTCCAACGCAAGATTGTCCCAGGCTTTGGTGGTCGCTGGCTCGCACAGCTCGAACGAAGAGTGGCTAACGGCCGGCCTCGAGTCGCTGACTTGGCTTGAGAAGCAACAATGCTGCACCATGAGCGGCCACTTTGTACCTATCGGCTCGCAGGGTTTCTATAGCAAGGGATCGGGTAAAGCGCGCTTCGATCAACAACCCCTGGAAGCAAGTGGGACGGTCTCCGCGTGCCTGGAAGCCTATCGCGCGACTGGAGATGAGCGCTGGCGCACGGATGCATGGAACGCTTTCAATTGGTTTCTAGGAGATAACGACCTGAAAACCGCTTTATATGATGCCAGCACGGGCGGCTGTCGGGACGGTCTTCATCCTGACCGGGCCAACGAAAATCAAGGAGCGGAGTCGACGTTGTCCTTCTTGATGGCCCTCCTGGAGATGCGGCAGATCCTGGATGTTCCGGCGGTGACTGCACTCTAGCTGAGCGCGGCTTGATTCCGGCGTTTTTGCAATTCAACATTATGAATGGCAGTTTTATGTTTGCGAAATAACTTATGAGCTTGGCTATTGACTCTGTTCACTATATCGACTCTACCGATTCACTTCTGCGCCGGCATCCCGCCAATCCGATCTTGACCAGCAAGGATTGGCCCTATCGGATCAATAGCGTGTTTAATGCAGGAGCTACGCTGCTTGCGGATGGCTCTACCCTTTTGCTTTGCCGAGTAGAGGACCGCCGCGGTCTCTCTCATCTGTGCGCCGCGCGTTCTGTGAACGGCGTGGATGGATGGAACATCGATCCCAGTCCAACCCTGATGCCCGATCCGATCGGATATCCGGAAGAGCTTTGGGGCATCGAAGATCCCCGCATTACCTATGTTCCGGAGCTGGAGCAATATGCCATCGCCTACACCTCATACGCCAAAGGCGGGCCTGGAGTTTCGCTGGCGCTGACCAAAGATTTCCGGACGTTCGAGCGGTATGGTGTCATCATGTCCCCGGACGACAAGGATGCAGCTCTTCTGCCCTATCGGATCGACGGACTGTGGGCACTCATCCATCGTCCGATGACTACTTTGGGAGCTCATATCTGGATTTCTTATTCGCCCGATCTGCGACATTGGGGCAGCCACCGCGTCATGATGGAGGCGCGCAAAGGCGCGTGGTGGGACGCCAACAAGATCGGTTTGTCCTGCCCGCCGATCGAAACTTCGAGAGGTTTGCTGATGCTCTATCACGGTGTAAAGCAGACCGCTTCAGGCTGTTTATACCGGGTCGGCCTCGCTCTTTTCGACATTCAAAAACCGGAGGTTTGCTTATTGCGGGGCGATTCATGGATCTTCGGACCAGAAGCCGACTATGAGCACGGCGGCGACGTGCACGACGTAGTGTTCCCGTGCGGATACACGCTACATCCCGACGGAGACACCATCAACATCTACTACGGTGCGGCCGATTCCTGTATAGCACTGGCCCAAGGAAGCGTGCGATCACTCCTGAACTGGCTGGATAATAATGGCAAGACCAACGAGGAAGAGCCCATCTGCCGATGAATCAGGACCTGTCCCCGCTGTCGATCTTCCAGCGTCTACGGCGTGATCTCCCAAACCGTGCCGCAGCCTCCATTGCACTGTGAATCCGTGCCTCCGGTCGAGGTCGTGCCGTACATATTTCCACTGGCGTCAAAAACTACACCACCGACCGGCGCACTTCCCTCGCTGCCGTTGAAGTCGTGGAGGTCGGTAAAAATCCAGCTCCCGTTGGAAGGCGTCAGCTTGAACACCAGGCCTACCCCGTAGGGTCCGCCCGAGGGCGATGTGCCATAAACGTTGCCGGCCGCGTCGAGCGTCGGGGTGTCATAAGGACCAATGTAGTTGTCGTTGAAACTGTACAGCACATTCAATGTCCAACCGCCATTCGAGGGACTCAGTTGCCCGAGATATTGCCGCCTGTCGTGCCAAACAGATTCCCGTGCGGATCGATGGCTACGCCGCCGACGGGGTTATCCAACGAGGCTGTCAAGGTAGTCTCCGTCCAGCCCGAATTGGAAGGCGACAATTCGTAGACAGTGCCTAAGATAGTCGTCCCGTAGAGATTGCCGGCGCTGTCGAGGGTCACGCCGCTTTCCGGGAAACTTCCACCCCCAACCCCGAATTCCCAAATCACCGTCTCCGTCCAGCCCGACCCTGAGGGCGTCAATTTGTAAACAACTCCGCAGCCAGGTCCGTAGCCGCAGTCCCCTGCGCCGCCGCCGTAGGCTGTGGTGCCATAGATGTTGCCGGCCTGATCGAAGACCAGACTGCCATAGCCCGGATTGGCGCCATCTTACCCTCCGCTGAAACGGTACAGAACAGTTTCCCGCCACGGGCAGAGCACGGATACGCAAGCCGAAAGCGGAGGCGTC
>PLBD01000378.1 GCA_003135315.1 Acidobacteriaceae bacterium
AAGGTGAAGTCGGCCATGAACGACATCAACGCGGCCCAGCGCGAACAGGTGGCGGCCAACGCCCGGGGCGAGGCGGAGAAGATTCTGGTGGTCAAGAAGGCCGAGGCCGAAGCGGAGAGCAAGGCCCTCCAGGGACAGGGTATCGCGAACCAGCGGAAAGCCATCATCGAAGGACTGCAGGTCTCGATCGAACAGTTCCAGAAAGTGGTAGAGGGGGCGTCGTCGAAGGAAGTCATGCAGCTGGTGATGATCACGCAGTACTTCGACACGCTGAAGTCCATCGGCGAGAATGACAAGACCAGCACGTTGTTTCTGAATCACTCACCGGCCGCTGTCAAGGACCTTTCCGATCAGATCCTCCAATCCATGCTGGTGGCGGAGAAGGCGAACGGCTAGGAACCACGCGGTAGATGCCGTCTTAGCGGTGATGCCGCGTCGATGGGCAATTACTTCTGCTGCTTGTAGACGATCTTCAGCGGGTCGGCTTCCAGGATGCGCGCGATCTGGTTCCGGGCATGGACGGCCCACGGTCCGCTGCCGTCAAGCTTTAGGTAAGTCTTCCAATGGAGCAGGGCGCGTCGAGCCTGCCCCTGACGTTCGTATGCCAAGGCCAGGTTGTAATGGGCGTCGCCGTAGGTCGGCGCAAGCTGGATTGCCGTTCGATAGGCCGCGACCGCATCCTGAATCCGGTCGGTCTCGTCCAGTACATTGCCCAGGTCGAAGTAGGCCAGAGCGTAGCGCGCATCCGCCGCGACCGCAGCGCGATAATGTTTTTCGGCGGAGACAAAATCCTGGCGGTTGTAATAAAGCGTACCCAGGTTGATATGGGTGGCGGCGTGGTCAGGCTCAATCTCCAGTATGCGCAGATAGGTGCGAATGGCTTCGTCGTGGGTGCTGGGATGCTCCTCCATCGCCACCCCGCGAGTGAATAGCTCAAGCACATCGTCGTAGTTGGCGATCGGTTTGACTTTGCCGCTCGAGTCCGCCGAACGCGTCGATACCACCGTCCCCACCGGGCCAAATTCAAGCACAAACTGACCCGCGATGGGCTCGACTACGTGGCCCTGATGGCGATACGCAACGCGCGAACCAACGCTGAAGGCACTCGCCTCGAGCAGGGGATTCTCCATGCCGGCCACTTGCTTCTGCATCGCCTGCAGTGACTCGCGGATCACCGCCGGGCGCACTCGCTTGGCACGAAGGTCGCGAATTTTCTTAAGCTGTATGAGGTCGTAGAAGGTGAACGCCTCGGAAATAGGAACGAGTCCTGCCCGCTGCCAGCCCACGAGTTGCTTGGCCGTGATGTGCAGGATCCGAAGGACGTCCGCTCGACAATATCGATTCATGTAAGCTCGGAGTCGCCAGCTGAGCTTACGTCAATTATCCGGGGACAGTAGTGGCGAAGCAAGTGGAAATCCGTGAAAACAGTGGAAAACCGGGCCTGATGTCCCTTTACGGTAACCTCTCACGACAATTACAATCGAATCAAGCCGACGTAGCTCAGTTGGTNNTCAAGTCCGATCGTCGGCTCCAGTAAGCTCCTGCGCAGCACGCACTTGGCTGTTGGCTTGCCAACTCCGCCGCTACCAGGTTTTCCGATTGCGTCCTAAATTGTGTCATAGCTTCATATGACCCTGCCGTTCCGGTCCTTGATCGCCGCCCGCAGCGCCGCAAGATCCGGGTGTTGGTAAATCATCGTCGCGCGCAGGTCGGCATGTCCTCATCCTACTGCTCGATAGCCGTCTCCGACTTGGGTGGCTTCTGCTTCACCTGTTGAGGGCTCGGCAATTGCGAACGGTCCCAGCCTCCACCCAGGGCCTCCACCAGCGCCACGGCGTAGGCCATCTGTTCCACCTGAAGATTGTTGAGAGTCTGCTGGTTCGACAATAGCGTGGTCTGGGCAATCAGCACGTCGACGTAGGGATCAATGCCGTTCTCATACCGGGCCTGTTCAAGCTTCAGGTAGGTTTGAGAGAGATTCACTGCCTGCTGTTGCTGCTGTATCTCTTTGGACAGAATGCGGACCTCGGCAAGGCCATCCTCCACCTGCTGGAACGCAGTCAGCACGGTCTGGCGGTAATTGGCGAGGTCGGCATTGTAGGTCGCAACATATTGCTGCACAGTGGCGCGGCGCAGGCCGGCATCGAAGACGGTTTCCGAGATCGACGCTCCGACGGACCAGAAGCGGGATGGCCACGCGAACCAATTTGCGAAGGACGTGCTGTCCAAGCCGCCTTGGGCGCTCAACGTCAGGTTTGGATAGTACGCTGCATACGCGATGCCGATCGCCGCGTTGGCTCCAGCCATGGTGCGTTCGGCGGCGGCGATGTCTGGCCGGCGCTCCAGAAGTTGCGAAGGAACACCAACCGGGATCGGCGGCGGCGCAACCGTCATGGGCTTCGCCGGGATAGAAAAAGCGGAGGGTGACTTGCCAATCAGGACGGCGATGGCATGCTCGTATTGGGCGCGCGCGATTCCGACATTGGTTGCCCCGGCCTCCACGCTCTGTAGCGTGGTTTCAGCTTCGACTACCGAGATCTGGTCGTCAATGCCCGTTTCATAGAGGGCACGCGTCAGCTCAAGTGCCTTCCGATCCGCCTCCACAGTGTCGTTGTAAATCTGTTGCAGTCGGTCCTGGCCGCGGATCTCAAAGAAATACGCCGCCAAACTGGCCTGCTCGGTGAGACGCTCGTTCTCAAGGTCCGCCGCACTGACCTGGGCGGCGTATTGCGATTCGCGCACGGTGTTGCGGACCTTGCCCCAAAGGTCCGGCTCCCAGGACGCTTCGACCGGCAGGGTAAATAGCGAGGCGCTGACTTGCGAGCGGGAGGTCGAGGCCGTACCCGTTCCGCTCGTGTTGGAGTTGTTTGTCCCGCTCGAGTTCGCCGAGGCTCCCGCGTGGGTCACCGACGGCACCACGGAGATGGTTGGAAAGTATTGCGAGCGGGCCTCGCGCACGATTGCGCGAGCTTCCATAAAGTTCTCAAAGTACTGCTTGATGTTCTGGT
>PLBD01000241.1 GCA_003135315.1 Acidobacteriaceae bacterium
CGACCAGCGTTTGGGCCAGGTAATGCATCAGCGCGATGATATCAGGCTTGCTATCCGACATTGTGGGACTCTCCTGCAATCCGGCGTACAGCGATTACGCTGAGGCAGGCGCTTCGGTGGCAGCTTCGGTTGAAGGCGCCGGCGTGCCGGCCGGAGCCTTCTCGACCAGCTTGCGCACGCGATCCGACAACTGCGCGCCCTTCGCCTTCCAATAGGCGATGCGTTCGCGCTTCAGTTCCACGCTGGCGGGGTTGGTCCGCGGGTTATAAGTGCCAACCACTTCCACCGAGCGGCCATCGCGCGCCCGATCCTTTTCAATGACCACGATGCGATAGTACGGCTGTTTACGCGCGCCGCGACGCGAGAGACGAATCATCAACACAGAGAATGTTTCCTTTCCTGCAAATGAAGCGGCCACGCGGATCAGCACTCGCTCTCAAGTCAGGCTGAGCGCTTCCGTTCGGCGGCAACTTTTCCTCAGGCGAGATGACCGGCCAAGCGTCCTGCTCGGCGAGACGGGTGCTCCAGCGATCATGTCGCTACCGCACCCCAATGAACGCAGCTTCGGCGCTCATCGGACCTCACATACCCGGAGGCAACAACTTCTCAATTATTACGGATACAGCGCAGTTTGGCAAGGACAGCAATGTGGCATGCGATTCGCTGTAGACTCGTAGATGAAGCGGCCAGCCACCGGTTCATCCAAACGTACCTATGCCGAAACTTCTCTGCATTACGGCCCATCCTGATGATGAAGCCGGGGCATTCGGCGGAACGCTGCTGCTGTATCACGAGCGCGAGGTCGAGACGTTCGTTGTCTGCATGACGGCAGGAACTGCCGCGCGTAATCGCGGGACCGCCAACACCGATGAGGAACTCGCCAATCTACGCCGCACGGAGTTCGCGGCCTCGTGCAAAATGCTGGGCGTAACACACGGTGAGGTGCTGGACTATCCCGACAGCAAGCTCGACCGCGTCGATCTCTATCAAGCTGTGGGCGACATTGTGCTGCGCATCCGACAGATTCGCCCGCAGGTGATGCTCACCTTCGGCCCCGATGGCGGGCTCACCGGGCACATCGATCACGCGATGGCAGGAACTTTCGCCACCATCGCATTCGAGTGGGCTGGCCGTCCCGATCGCTATCCCGAGCAACTTGAGCACGGCCTCACGCCGCATCGCACGCAGAAACTTTATTACCACACGGCGGATTTCGTGTTGCCTGATCGTCAGCTTGTTTCGCCTCCGACGGTCACCACGCGGATCGAGATCGGCAAGGAGCGCTTCGCGAAGAAGCACATGGCCTTCCAGCAGCACACCACGCAGAAGCCTCTGTTTGATAGGGTGCGGAAGAGTTTCAGCCAGCGGCTGGAAGGCACGGTCGAGATGTTTCACCTGGCCGCAACCCGCGATCCTCGCGAGGCAAAGCTGGAGAGCGACTTGTTTGAGGATGTAACCGAGGAGTAGGAGTTGCTGAAAGTTAGCGTCCAGGCTGGGGATGAGGATCAAGTGAGTCGGCGATGCGATCCAGCGCCGCTTGAATGCCATCCAGATCGCTCTGCAAGCTGTCATTCAATTCCAGCAGCCGGCCCGGCGCTCTCTGGAAACGCCTGGAGACAGTGCGCAGAGCAGTTCGTCCCCGCTCGCTGAGCAGGAACGCGCTTATTCCACCGAGTCCCAAAACTGTGATCGGAACATACCAGCGGCGCATCGGAACCTCCTCGGTCCGACGCCAATTTCTCCAAGCGGCGCCTAGCGACAACATATCGGCCTCCACTATTACCTGCAATCATTAGATGATGGGGGAAGCGGAAAAGTACACCTCCCTTGAACCTCCAACACGCGAGTTCTCAGCCTCCTTCCAGAGCTTCCACAATCGCGTCATGGACCTGCGGGCGGACCTCGCGAATCTGCTGTGACGCGCGATCAGGCCAGGTGCGATTCGTCAGGAGCGTGACCGACAGCTTACGGCCGGGATCGATCCACAGAGAGGTTCCGGTGAAGCCGAGATGACCGAACGATAACAGCGAGAACAATCGCCCCGAAGACGAATGCGGCCGCGAGGGCGTGTCCCAGCCCAGCGCGCGAGTGGTCCTGGGCGGCGAAGGCTCGCGATGGGTGAACAGCTTCACCGTGTTGTTACTGAACAGCGGCGAGCCGCCGCACAGCATGCATTCGGCGAAGCGGGCAACGTCGGTTGCGGGCGCGAACAGGCCGGCATGACCGGCAACGCTACCCATCACATAAGCGTTTTCGTCGTTCACTTCGCCCTGGATCACTCGTTTGCGAAACTCGCGATCGTCTTCGGTGGGCGGAATCTCGGCCTTCCACTGCGGCGGCGGCTGGAAGCGCGTCTGCCTCATGCCCAGCGGCGCGAAGATCTCCTCTGCAGCGAACGAGTCGAGCGTAGTGCCGGCTTTCCTGGCCAGAAGCTCGCCGAGAATGATAAATCCAATGTCGCTGTAGAGAGCGCGCGTTCCCGGCTCCGCAGTGAGGGGTGTGGTGAGCGCGGCATTGATGAGGTCTTGGCGCGTCGTGGCAAATTCGAACAGCTTCTCGTAGGCCGGTAGTCCGCCGGAGTGCGCCAGCAACATGCGAATGCTCACGGCCTCGCGTTTGGCCTGCTGATGCCTGGGTGCCAGCGCGACGAATTCAGGCATGGTCTGCGCCACTGGCTCGTCCAGCAACAACTCACCGCGGTCGTAAAGCAACATCGCCATGGCGGTTGTGGCAACGACTTTGGTTAAAGACGCCAGGTCGAACAGCATGTCCGGCAGAACCGCTGGTGCCTTCTCAGCGTAGGTGAAGCACCCGAAGCCCTGCGCAGCCACCAGCTCTCCGCGATAAGTGATGGCCAGGGCAGCGCCGGGAAAAGCGCGCTCCGCGATGGCCTGCCGGATGATAGCGAACGCCGGCGCGAACTGGCGCTCCTGCCGCTCGAAAGCGGGACGAGGCGAGACGAATTCCTGCGCCGGTGAATTCAGAAGTCCTCTTGCGTGCA
This sequence comes from Acidobacteriaceae bacterium, assembly GCA_003135315.1. GTDB lineage: Bacteria > Acidobacteriota > Terriglobia > Terriglobales > Acidobacteriaceae > Bog-257. Next base: position 3,002 of record PLBD01000241.1, read on the forward strand.
GCGAAATCGGAACGCAACCTATAATAGCTTTACCGCACAAGTGCGGGTCACAATCCATCAATGGAAAGGTTCTCTTGAGCCTGCGTCTGCGCCGGCCAGCCAATGTGCTGGTGTATGTTTGCTTCGTTCTTCTGGTCACCGCGTTCGCTACAGCGCAACAATCGGCGCCGTCCGGGGCGGCGAAAAGTCCGGCTCCCGCTGTTGGCCCAGGCGCGGCAACCGGCGGCACGCCGAATTCTTCCGTCTTGCCCGTTGCCTCGAAGGAGGAGCAGAGCAGGCTCGCTCCGCTCGACGCCGTGCTGAAAGACGCAGTCAAGAACGGCAACGCTCCAGGTGCCGTACTGCTGGTTGGGCACAACGGCCTGATCGTTTACCAGAAAGCCTATGGCAATCGCACGGCCGGATCCAATCCGGAGGCGATGACGGCAGACACCATCTTCGATCTGGCGTCGCTCACCAAAGTGATTGCCACCACGACGTGCGTCATGCGCCTGGAGCAGCTTGGGCAGATCAAGCTCAACGATCCGGTTGCGAAGTACATTCCGGACTTCGCGCAAAATGGAAAGCAGGATGTCACCATCCGGATGTTGTTGACGCACTATTCCGGTCTGCCCGCCGACCTCGACCTGAAAGAAGCCTGGAATGGCGCCGACGAAGGCTACAGCCGCGCCAACGCCACCAAGCTGGTCAATCCTCCGGGCTCGACGTTTCTCTATAGCGACGTCGGCTTCGTAGTCCTCGGCGAACTGGTGCAAAAAGTCGGCGGCATGCCACTGGACCAGTACGCGCAAACGTACGTGTTCGGTCCGCTGGGCATGACCTCGACGCGCTTCAATCCTCCGACCTCGTGGGGACCGCGCATCGCTCCCACGCAACGCGACGAGCACACCGGCCAGATGGTACGCGGCACGGTACATGATCCCACGGCGCACCAGATGGGCGGAGTGGCGGGCGATGCCGGGGTTTTCTCCACTGCCGAGGATGTGGCGAAATTCGCTCAAGCCTTGCTTAACCGCGGCGCGCCCATTCTGTCACCGCTCATTGTGGAGAAGATGACCACGCCGCAGCAGCCTTCCAACATGCCCAATGTGCGCGGTCTGGGATGGGACATCGATTCGCCGTTCTCCTCCACTCGCGGTGAGTTGTTGCCGGTCGGCTCGTTCGGCCACACCGGTTTCACCGGCACTTCGTTATGGATCGATGCGACCACGAACACTTACGTCATCCTGCTGACCAACTCGACCTTGCTGAAGGATGGCAACGTTATCGGATTGCGCACGGAGATTGCGACCGCGGTTGCCGCGGCGCTGCAATTGAATCCGAGCGAGGAGCAGAAGACGCGGCTGGCGCGGATCACCGGCTACAACGAAACCCAAATGGCCGAGCGACGAATCGTGGTCCGCAACGGCAAAGTCCTCACCGGCATTGACGCTCTCGAAGAGCGGCAATTTGAGCCGCTCAAGGTCCCCAACGTTCCAACTCCGCACATCGGATTGGTCACCAACCAGACTGGCGTCGACAGCCACGGCAAGCGGACCATCGACGTGCTGGCTCGCGCGCCCGGAATGCAGCTGGCGGCAATCTTTACTCCCGAATTCGGACTACAAGACAACTCCGACGCCGGCGACGCCGCGAACGCCAAGGACGGCGCGACCGGCGTGCCGATCTACAGCGTCTACGGCGATGCCGATGCCAAGCGCCGGCCGCCGCTCGATATCATCCGCAAACTGGACGTGCTGGTCTTCGATCTTCAGGACGTTGGCGCGCGCTTCTCCAGCTACGAAAGCACGCTGGGATATTTCCTGGATGCGGCGGCCAAAGCGAAAAAGC
>PLBD01000151.1 GCA_003135315.1 Acidobacteriaceae bacterium
CCTCCGCCTCCGCCGCCGCCCGCGGCTGCTCCGGTCATAGTAAGGAAAATCCAAAGTGAATTGGATAATGGCCAGTTGCGCACCCCAACCGCCATCCCCAAAAAGATCCAGATGATCAAAGAGGACGAGGCCCCCCCGAATAACGGGCCGGCGGGCGTAGTGGGTGGAGTTCCCGGCGGCGTTCCCGGCGGCACCATGGGCGGCGTGCTGGGCAGCGTGATGAGCAGTGTGCCCACCGCTGTGCCCAAGGCCGCTACCCCGCAGCGGGTTCGCGTGTCCCAAGGCGTATCTCAGGGATTGTTGGTTCACAAGGTGACGCCGGCCTATCCGCCGCTGGCCCGGCAAGCCCGTATTCAAGGCACGGTGGTGCTGCAGGCGCTGATCGGCAAAGACGGCAGTATTCAGAACTTGCACGTTGTCAGTGGGCACCCAATGCTGACCAATGCCGCGCTGGAAGCGGTAAAGGAGTGGCGATACAAACCCTATTACCTCAACAACGAGCCGGTGGAAGTGGAAACCACGATCAATGTGAACTTCACATTGTCGGGGGAATGACCTTTCGCGTCTGACCGCGGGGTATGTCTGAGTTTCATCAAGTCGGTCCTGCCGGCAAATGTGCAGGATGTTGGTCGGGATGGATGTAAGCCGAATTTGAACAGGGCTGCTGACCCAAAAAGAGACGTTGGCCCTAAGCAAGAATCACCGCAGTAACGCTAGCTGTGCTGCTGTAACCGAAAGTTCCGAGGAGGAAAAGTCAACTCATGTTCTTAGCTAACCTTGCAACCTACGCCCTCAGCCATGTGCCCTCGGCGGCCGCCTGGATCTTCCAGGAAGCGACCGTTGGTTGGGATCCCGTCTCGCTGTGGAGACAGATGGGAATCCTGGCAAAGATCGTCGTTGTCATCCTGTTCATCATGTCCGGCTGGTCGATTGGCGTGATGATTGATCGCGCCATGGCGTTCAGCGCCGCCCGTAAACAATCGCGGGCGTTTGCTCCGGCTGTCGCCGGGGCCCTGCGTGAAGGCAAGATTGATGAAGCCATCAAGGTCGCCGAGCGCAACAAGAAGAGCCACCTGGCCAAAGTCGTCACCGCCGGCCTGCAGGAGTTCAAGGCCCACGGCGATTCCGCTGATATTCCGGGCGAGCAGATCGAAGCTTCCAAGCGTGCTCTGGAGCGTGCCGAAGCCATCGTGCACGCGGAGTTGAAGCGCGGTCTGGGCGGCCTGGCGACCATCGGTTCCACCGCACCCTTCGTGGGGCTGTTCGGTACCGTGGTCGGCATTCTGAACGCCTTCAAGGAAATTTCCACCCAGAAGGCCACCGGTCTGGGCGCCGTCGCGGGCGGCATTTCGGAAGCGCTGGTGACCACCGCTATCGGACTGTTCGTCGCGATTCCGGCCGTCATGATGTTCAACTACTTCACCGGCAAGGTGGAAGCGTTCGACGTGGAAATGGACAACAGCTCCAGCGAGCTGATCGACTATTTCCTGAAGCGTCGCAGCGTTCGCCGCTAACTGGGAGACTTGGCATCTGTAGCTGAGGTCACACCCAGCCGACAGGAGGTTGAACTTATGGCACTGGCACTGCGCAACGAGGGCAGCAAGGTCAATTCCAACATCAACGTCACCCCCATGGTGGACGTGATGCTGGTGCTGCTCATTATCTTCATGGTCATCACGCCCATGCTGCAGAAGGGGCAGAGCGTGGATATGGCCAAAGTGAACAATCCCGTTCCCATGCCGGACGCGGATAAGGACGACGCCTTGCTCATCGTGGTGATGCGTGACGGCCAGGTTTACTTTGGGACCGACCGGGTCAAGGTGGACGAGCTGACCAACAAAGTGAAGGACCGGCTGGCTGACCGGCCGGACAAGCGTGTCTTTATCCGCGCGGACATGCGCGCCAAGTACGGCGCCGTGGTGGACGTCGTTGACAACGTTCGTGCGGCCGGCGTAGACGACGTCGGGTTGTTAACCGAGCAGAGACACGAAGGGCCGGCAGGCAGCAAGCCGCCGACAGGCGGTCCCCCCTCAGGGGAATAGGGAGTTTATTATGGGAATGGCAACGGGAGGGTCCGGCGGTGGTTATACCGCCGACATTAACGTGACCCCAATGATTGACGTGTTGCTGGTGTTGCTCATCATTTTCATGGTGATCACGCCGCTCACGCCGAAAGGTCTGGACGCGCTGGTTCCTCAGCCGCCCAAGGACAAGAATCAACCGCCTCCTAGCAACGACCGCACTATCGTAGTCCAGGTGATTAAAGGGCCCGGCGATAAGCCGGCGCTCAAAATCAACCAGGACGACGTCACGTGGGAGAACCTGGAAGGTCGTCTGAACGACATTTTCAAGACCCGCGCTGAGAAGGTAATGTTCGTTAAGGCTGACACTGACCTGCCTTTCAATGATGTGGCACAGGTCATCGACACGGCGCATGCCGCGGGTGTCGATAAGGTCGGGCTCATCACCGCCAAGATCGAGGCTGGCGGCTAGTCACGGGAGAATCAGGCCACGGCGCGCGTTTGTCTGGTACGTCGTGGAACGGAATGCAGGAACATAGTTCGGGCAGCACTTCCTCTGGGTGAGCGGGACGTTGGCGCGTGCCGGTCCCGCCATCGCTCGAGACCCGAATAACGCAACGGAGAGTGATATCAAACATGAACAAGAGCGGACGGCTACTGACGGTACTTGCTGTTCTGCTCGTGCTGCTCTCGGCAGTCGGCTGTAACAAGCTGAGAGCGCGCGACCAACTCAACAAGGGTGTACAGGCTTACAAGAACGCAAAATACGAAGATGCCATTGAACATTTCAAGGACGCAGTTGCGCTTGATCCCAGCTTGACGAATGCCCGCCTTTATTTGGCGACTGCGTACATGGGACAATACATTCCCGGGGCCGATTCACCCGACAATAACCGCTACGCAGAACAGGCCATCGATGTCTTCAAGCAGGTCCTGGACCAGCATCCCCCTGTGGAGCAGCAGATCCATAGCCTGAAGGGCATCGCGTCGATGTACTTCCAGCAGAAGAAATTCGACCAGGCCAAGGAGTATTACCAGAAGATCGAGGCGCTGGATCCCAACGATCCTGAGACCTACTATTCGCTGGCCGTCATCGACTGGATGCAGGCCTATCAGCCTGACCAGAAAGCCCGTGCCGAGTTGGGTCTGAAGCCTACGGACGAACTCAAAGACAAGAAGGCTTGTACCGACCTGCAGCAGATAAATGCGCAGCGCGTCGAAGATGGTATCCAGAACCTGCAGAAGGCGATCCAGATTCGTCCGGACTATGACGACGCCATGGCCTACTTGAACCTGCTGTACCGCCAGCGCGCCGAGTACGAATGCGATAACGCGGACGCCCGTAAGACCGATCTCAAGACAGCTGACGACTGGGTCGACAAGACCATGGCTACCAAGAAAGCCAAGGCAGAGAAAGCTGGGCCCACCGGCATCGTTACGACCGAGACCACTCAGTAGGGGCAAAGTGAGCCGTCTCCCGGGAAGGGTTCTGCTGTCTCTTTGTTGCTGATCAGGCGATTCGCATTCCGGATGTTGGAAACGCGGCAAATCCAGATGTCGAACCCGGCTGAGTTCGCATCTGGATTTCTCATTTTCCCACGCCGGTCAGACAACGCGGACCGTGCATTCCGGCAAACAGACAATCTGTTCCGGACCGCTTAGTTTGACAAAAGCGCGGTCACTTGACGGCGATTCGCCTTCGAGGTCGATCACCCGGTTGGACGCAGTCGCGGCGCGGACTGTACACTTTCCCCCGAGAAGCCATGGCGGAAATCCGGGGTGCTTTCATTCCCCGGCAACTGCCATGACGCCTGAAACCAAGGCCTCCTAGCCCAGAGGAAGCGAAAATGCCCCAAAACCCTGAATCCGCCAGACTCCAAGAGGCAAGCACACTCGAAACTCTCCGATACCAACAGGTAGGCGCCGGCAAGAAGCCCTGGAGGAAATGGGGCCCCTATCTCAGCGAACGGCAGTGGGGAACGGTCCGCGAGGACTACAGCCAGGATGGCAATGCCTGGGACTACTTCACGCATGACCAGGCACGGTCCCGCGCCTATCACTGGGGCGAGGACGGCCTGGCCGGAATCAGCGATGACGAACAGCGGTTGTGCTTCAGCGTGGCCCTGTGGAACGGAAAAGACCCAATCCTTAAAGAGCGCTTGTTCGGCCTGACGAACAGCGAGGCCAACCACGGCGAGGACGTCAAAGAATATTACTTCTACCTCGACAGCACTCCGACGCACTCGTACATGAAGTACCTGTACAAGTATCCGCAGGCGGCGTATCCCTACGCCGATCTGATCGAAACGAACAAGCGGCGCAACCGTGGCGACATGGAGTATGAGCTTCTCGACACGGGTGTTTTCAACGAGGACCGCTACTTCGATGTCTTTGTGGAGTATGCCAAGCAGTCGCCGGAAGACATCCTCATCCAGATCAGCGTAAGTAATCGCGGGCCTGATACGGCCAGGATAGATGTCCTGCCGACGCTTTGGTTCCGCAACAACTGGACCTGGTGGCCCGGTGCACCCAAGCCGTCGCTGAAGCAGGTCTCCGGCAAGAAAGGCGCGCAGGTTGTCGTGGCGTCACACGCCGATCTAGGGGAGCGCTATTTGTACTGCGAGGGAGAAGTCCCGTTGCTGTTCACGGAGAACGAGACCAACAACCAGCGGATCTTCGGCACGCCCAACGCCGGTTCGTACGTGAAGGATGGAATCAACAACTACGTGGTCCAGGGGACCCGCGACACCGTAAACCCCGAGCAAGAAGGAACGAAATCGGCAGCATACTATCAGCTGACAGTGGGCGCGGGAAAGACAGCCACGGTCCGTCTGCGGCTAAGCGATCTGGCGCCTGCGGCCATGGGCGACCCCTTCAAGGGCTTTGCTGGCATCCTGCAGACCCGCCAGAGCGAGGCGGATGAGTTCTACCAATCCATAACCCCGCCCCGCGTCAGCGAAGATCAGGCCCGGGTCATGCGCCAGGCGCTGGCCGGGATGCTGTGGAGCAAGCAATATTTCTTCTTCGATGTGGACTTTTGGCTCACGGAACACGGCCAGGATCCGCTGAAGCCGGGCGGTCGCTTCATGCGAAACCGGGAATGGTTCCACATGGTGAATCAGCACATCATCTCCATGCCCGACAAGTGGGAATATCCGTGGTATGCGGCGTGGGACCTCGCGTTCCACACCATCGCGCTCTCCACGGTCGATCCTGAGTTCGCCAAAGAGCAGTTGGACCTGATGCTGCAGGAGTTCTTCATCCATCCGACCGGACAGATCCCGGCCTACGAGTGGAACTTCAGCGACGTGAATCCACCGGTGCACGCCTGGGCAACGATTTTCCTTTACCGCACGGAACAGGCACTGCACGGCGAGGGCGACATCGAGTTCCTCAAGCGCTCGTTCGCCAAGCTGATGCTGAACTTCAGTTGGTGGATCAATCGCAAAGACCGCTTTGGCAATAACCTGTTTGAAGGCGGATTCCTCGGACTGGACAACATCGGCGTCTTCGACCGCAGCGCGCCACTGCCCACGGGCGGAAGCCTGGAGCAGGCCGACGGCACGGCCTGGGTTTCCATGTTCTCTCAAAACATGTTGGAGATCGCCATCGAATTGGCGGCCCACGATCCCTTTTATCAGGACATGGCCATGAAGTTTGCTGACCACTTCTTGTGGATTGCCCACGCCATGAATCAGGTGGGACCGGAAGGGATGTGGGACGAAGAGGACGGTTTCTACTACGACGTGCTGCGGCTGCCCGACGGCAGCGCCCGGCGGCTCAAAGTCCGCTCCATGGTGGGCTTGCTGCCCTTGTGTGCTACTACCGTGATCGAGCCGTGGCAGCGCGAACGGGCGCCGCGAACCCTGAAGACCCTGCAAGAGCGTCTGGAACGCATGCCCGAGCTGCGCAACAGCATTCATGCAACGGGAAAGGGCCATTTCGGGTATGCGGAACGCGGTATTGCGGCGCTGGTGAATGAAGACAGGCTACGCCGGATTCTGACGCGCATGCTCGACGAGAACGAATTCCTCAGCCCTTATGGCATCCGGGCACTCTCCCGCTACCATCTCGACCACCCATATGTCGTCAATGTGGAGGGACAGGAATTCCGGGTGAACTATCTGCCGGCTGAATCCGACACGGGCATGTTCGGTGGCAACTCCAATTGGCGCGGGCCCATTTGGATGCCGGTAAACGCCGTATTGATCCGCGCCCTGCTGCAGTACTACCTCTATTACGGCGACAACTTCAAGATCGAATGCCCTACCGGCTCGGGCAAATTGATGAACCTGTTCGAGGTTGCGCACGAGATAGCCAGTCGTCTGGAGAGCATCTTCCTGCGCGACAAATCCGGCCGGCGTCCGGTGTATGGAGGTACGGAGAAGTTCCAAACCGATCCTTACTGGAAGGACAACATACTCTTCTACGAATATTTCCACGGCGATAACGGTGCGGGTTTGGGGGCCAGCCATCAAACGGGATGGACCGGCATAGTCGCGAAGCTGATCGAGCTTTTCGGCCGCATCGATGCGCAGCAGCTTCTAAATGCCGGCAAGTCGGGCGGCTTTGTGAAGGGTGACACGAAGACTTAGCGACCGGCTAGGCATGAAATCCAAAAGCTGAGCACTCCACGATGAGACTGCTTTTGCCCGCTGCGGTGTTTGTGCTGATGGTGTCTGTCGGCATGAGCCTGCGATGGCGGGAAGTGGTGGCGCACTGGCGACGGCTGACTTGGGGCGCATGGCTGCGGCTGTCGCTGGCAACGTTTATCGTGCCGCCGGCGGTCGCTCTGCTTCTGGCACGAATTCTACCGCTCAATCTATCGGAGACGGCCGGGTTGTTCATGGTCGCGGCTGCACCGGGAGCGCCGCTGCTTACACGCAATCTTGCCCGGCGCGGGTTCGACATGCATCTGGCGGCGAGTTATCAGGTGTGGGGCGCAGTCATGACGCCGATCATGATTCCTCTGCTGGTGGCGGGAGCTGCCAAGCTCTACGCGCGCGACATCTGGATTCCGCCTTTAGCGGTGGTCATCCAGATCGTGGAAAAGGAAATTGTGCCGCTCCTGGTGGGCATGGCGCTGGCCCACTTCGCGCCGGCGTTCGCGAAGAAAGCGCAGCCGAAGATGAACCTGCTGGGCAACGTGGTGCTGACCCTGGTGTTTGTTATTTTGCTGTGGAAGATGGGTCCGGAGCTGAGGAGGGTGACGCCGTGGGTGGTGCTGGCGG
>PLBD01000235.1 GCA_003135315.1 Acidobacteriaceae bacterium
TTGCAATCGGGAGCGAATCCGGCCCCGGCTGTCCGAAGACATAGTTCTTTGTTCAAGTGCGGAATCGCTGCTGCTGTCGCGCTCGTTTTGGCGATTGGCGGGTTATTCGTTTGGCGAAAGCCAACGCCGGCTAAATTGCTCACGGATAAAGATGCGATTGTCCTCGCCGACTTCGCCAATTCGACGGGCGACCCAGTTTTTGACGGGACGTTGCGGCAAGGCTTAGCTGTGCAACTGGAGCAGTCGCCCTTTCTGACCCTGATTTCGGATCAGCGTGTTCAGCAGGTCTTGCGGCTGATGGGACAGTCACCGGATGCACGGCTTACTCCGGAAATCGCGCGCGAAATCTGCGAGAGAGCCGCCAGCGCAGCGGTGCTGGATGGCTCGATTGCCAGCCTTGGCAGCGAGTATGTCCTCGGGCTGCGCGCAACCAACTGCCATACGGGAGATATCCTCGGTGAGGAGCAAGTCCGGGCCAACAGCAAAGAACAAGTGCTGACGGCGCTGGACAAGGCAGCAGCCAAGCTGCGCGAGAAGCTGGGCGAATCGGTCAGCAGCCTAGCAAAATTCGATACTCCGCTGGAGGCTACCACGCCTTCGCTCGAAGCCCTGCAGGCCTATACGCTGGGACGTAGAGCGATGGTGGTACAGAATGACTTCCAGGCAGCTATACCGCTTTTCCAGCAGGCCATCCGTCTCGATCCGAATTTCGCGATCGCCTACGCGGCGTTGGGCTCCGTATATGCGAACCTCAGCGAAACCACACAGGCGGCGGAATACATCCGGAGGGCCTACGAGCGGCGTGCGCGGGTAAGCGAGCCAGAGAGGTTTTACATCGACTCGACGTATTATCACTTTCTGCTTGGCGATTTGGAGAAGGCGCGCCAGGTGTACGAACTCTCGTCCCAGACATATCCCCGATATGCCGGGACGCCAACCCGCCTGGGCATCCTGTATTCGATCCTGGGGCAGTATGACCGGTCCCTGGCGGAATTTCGGGAAGCCGTGCAGCTCGACCCCGCACGAGCTTTGGGCTACGCCAATCTCACCGCCGCCTACATAAGTTTGAATCGTCTTCAGGACGCCCGGGCCACAGCCGAAGAAGCGCAGTTGAACAAGCATGACTCTGCTGACCTGCGCCTCGACCTCTACACACTAGCTTTTCTGGAGCAGGATGCTGCGGGGATGGCACGGCAGGTCCAATGGGTAGCAGAGAAATCTAACGGAAAAGAAGACTTCATACTTGTGCAAGAGGCCGATACCGCTGCCTATTTCGGAGAAGTGGAAAGGGCTCGGCGATTTTCCCGCGACGCGATCGCCTCGGCCATGCGAACCGAAGCGCCAGAGAGAGCGGCCGATTGCGAAGCCAGGGCCGCCGTGCGCGAGGCTATCTTTGGAAATATGAGGGAGGCCCGCCAGCATGCCAGTGCCGCACTCGGTCTTTCGAGCGCAAGGGATGTGCAGTTCGGGAGCGCGCTGGCACTCGCTGTTGCGGGCGATTCGCTGCGGGCACAAGCGTTGGCGGATGATTTGGCCAAGCGGTTCCCATCCGACACGATCGTGCAATTTAACTACCTGCCAACCATTCGTGGGCGGCTGGCGCTCAGCCAACATAATGCCTTGAAGGCAATCGAGGATGTGCAGTCGGCTGCTCCTTATGAGCTTGGTTCTCCGGGGGCGGCCGCTTTTTCGTGGGCGCTGTATCCCATCTATGTGCGGGGTGAGGCGTACCTCGCCGCACATCAGGGCACGGAAGCCGCCGCCGAGTTCCAGAAAATTCTGGAGCATCCTGGCGTGGTAACCAACGATCCGATCGGGGCCCTCGCCCGTTTGCAATTGGGCCGGGCGTACGCGTTATCGGGAGACAACGCCAAAGCAAAATCCGCATACCAGGATTTCCTCGCACTGTGGAAGAACGCCGACCACGACATTCCCATCTTGCAGGCAGCCAAGGCAGAATATGTGAAGTTGCCGTGAGGGGCTACGATGAAATTGTGCATTCAGTTCTCCCTGCGTGACCCAACATGAGGGAACTATTCCAGTCGCCATGCCAGATCAGTACTGACGAGCTTTCTGGTGTCCGCAAAAGCAAGCCAGTTCGTGGGTGGTCGGCAAACAGGAGGCTATTGGGCCGTGGCCTTCGCCAATCCCCAGAATGGCTGGATGGTGGGAACCAATGGGACCATTCTGAAGGTCAGCTTTCCGTAGAAAGAACCAAGAAGCTGGGTGCCCCATTCAAGGCCTTCTTTTGGCCTTGAGTGGGGATTTTCGTTGTCTAACCGAACAGACTCGCATTGGCTGCTTGGGGCCTTCGCCTTTTATCCATTCAACATCGTCAGCAGCATCACGACTTCGGTCCGCGCGTAGATCGCGTGTGGCAGGTTTGCATCCATAAACACCCATGAGCCCCTGGACAATTCTTTCTCCTCGCCATCCAGGGTGACGCGGGCCTCCCCGCTCAAAATTTCAATGATTGCCGGAACCGATGCCGTGTGTTGCGAAAGCTCCTGTCCGCCGGCGAAGCCGAAGAGCACAACCTTGACCTTATCGTCGCGGTGAATGGTACGGCTCAACGTTCCATCCTTGGGGATTCCAAGTTCCTTCAGCAGATTTTCGATGACGGCGTAATTAGGCACGCGCTCCTCCTGGAAGTTCGGCTGTGGTGAACATCATATCCGAGCGCAGCGAAAACGATTTTCAGTGGTAGGGATAAAACACGAAGAACGCCAGCGACAGCGCGGTGAGCACCCACAGCCCGGATTTCAACTGGCGGCCCTTGCCGGCAACAATCTTGCAAAGCGGATACAGCACGAACCCGGCGCAGATTCCAATCGCGATATTGAAGGTAAACGCCATCAGCGAAACCACCGCGAAGGCGGGAATCGACTCGCTGTAGTCGGCGAAGTCAATCTGCGTGATCGGCGCCAGCATGAATAGTCCCACCAGGATCAGCGCCGGCCCGTAGGCTACCGCGGGAATGGCAGCCACCAGCGGCGAGAAGAACAGCGCCAGCAGGAAGCACGTCCCCGTCACCAGGGCCGTGAGTCCGGTCCGTCCGCCGCTCTCGATTCCCGTGGCTGACTCCAGGTACGCACCCGAGGTTGTGGTGCCGAGCGCAGGTGCGATGCAGGTAGTGATGGCATCCACCAGCATGGGACGCTCAATCTGCGGCAGTTGTCCGTCCTTGTCCAGAAAGCCCGCGCGAGCCGACAACCCGATCAGCGTTCCCATGGTATCGACGAACGCCATGATGAACATGGTGAGCACCACCGGAAACGCTTGCCACGTCAGCGCTCCACGGAAGTCGAGCTTCCACAGGATGGGCGCAATGCTCGGCGGCAGGCTGACCAGTCCGTGGGGCGCAGCCGCAACCTTACTAACGATCGCGGCAATTGCTGTGGTCACGATGCCCAGCAGGATGGCTCCCGGAACTTTGCGAATAAGGAAGATGGCCTGCAGCACAATCCCGAATATCGCCACCAGCGCCGCCGGCGACGTCAGCAGTCCTGCCTGCACCGGCGCGCCCGCAACCCCAAGCCTGACCAGTCCGGTCTCGTTCAGTCCAATGAACGTAAGGAAAAATCCCATGCCCACTGCGAAGCTAAAGCGCAACGATGTGGGCACGCCCTCCACCACCCAGCGCCGCAGGTGAAAAACCGTCATCAGGACGAACAGCACGCCGGCGATGAATATCGCGGCCAGCGCCGCCTGCCAGCGGATTCCCAGCACCCGGCAGACTGTAAAGGCAATGAACGCGTTCTCGCCCATATAAGGAGCGATGGCGAACGGACGGTTGGCGTAAAACGCCATCAGGCAGCACCCCAAAGCCGCCACCAGCGCCGTCGCCACGAACGACGGGCCTTCTGGAATGCCCGCTGCCGAAAGGATCGCGGGATTCACTACCACGATGTAGGACATCGTGGTAAACGTGGTGACTCCGGCGACCAGTTCCCGCGTCACCGTGGTCTTGTGGGCGTCGAGACCGAACTGTCTAGTAAGCCAGTTCAAGAGCACTCCGAAGGGCGCCGGCGTTACTCCCAGCGGCAGGTCGATGATAGCAAGTGGGAAGCTCGCCGCCGGACGGTCCGGGATCTCCCCCTCTCGGCGACTTTTCCCGCCGCTCAATTCCAACCGTGATTCTCATCACTGACTTGCCCAGCCGGACAAATTTAGCGTAGACCTTATTGTCATCCTTTTCGGGCCCCATTCCGAACCGGAGAACGAGGTGTGATATGAGGCCGCATGTCCTCCCATGGATCACTGCCGCGCTGCTCGTAATCAACGCCTACGCCCAGGCGCCAGCCGCCGCGAACCGCTCCAAATCGTCCCTGACGAAAATCACCGTCGCGGGGAAACAAATCACCGGTGACGACCTGCTGGTCCGCGCGGGCACGACGTATGTCAGTCTTCCTGCCCTGGCCCGGGTGCTGGGCGCTTCCGTGGCATCGCAAGGACAGGTCGCTGTCCTCACCGTTCCCGCCGCGTCGGAAAGCGAATGCGGAAACGTCCCTGCCGAAAAGAAACTTTCTGACTCTTACAGGAAAGCGGCCGTACACATTCCCGAGGCCATCGAGACCCTCAGGTTGCGGGTGAGCAAGCACGAAGCCGCCATTCCCGCAGCCAATTTCGACGACGTGGACCACAAGATCTTCGAGGCCGAGTTTCGCGCCCAGACCGACGCCGACAAGTCCGTCTCCTTCGCTCTGCGGCACGCCAATGACACGCTCGCCATTATGTATTACAAGCTTCGCCGTGGCGTCCCGCCCGAGGACGCCGAAGAGGGCCAGATGGATTCGGTTTTGTGCTCGATGGAAAGCAAGTTCGCCTTGCAGGTTGGGCGCTTTTCAGGCAACGAGAGTTGCAGCGTCTTCCGCTCCGCTTCCACGGAAGAGCCACCAGCAACCAGTAACTAGCATGGCGTCCCGGAAGTTCGGGGAATAATTCTGCATTGTTTTGAAAGGGCACGGCTTCAGCCGTGCCGAAAGCCGCCGCCAGAATCGTGGGCTTTAGCCCCTGCGGTACCTCGGTCTCGGCCGCTGCGGGATTTATAAGATGAGTTCTAGCGCCCCTACACCCGCCTCGGCCGCGCTGCTCTTCATCACGGGTACATTTCAAAATTTGCACTTCCCTTCCATCGCAATCAACTTGGCTCGGCGCGATCTTGCCGGGAACTATAAAATCCCTTGGTAGTGTCTGAACTCGAACAACGCGGACCTGCCGCCTCGCCTGAACTTCACTTTCGCGATCCCGATGCCGCCACCAGAAATCTGTCCCACATCCGCCAACTGGTGCCGGAGAAGGTTTACGAGTCGCTGTCCGCCCTGCTGCTGACCGCAGCCAATCCCGACGCGGCGGTCAATCAGTTCGAGCGTCTGGCGGAGGTGGCCTCGCCCGATCTTCTGCGCTTGCTGGAGAAACACCCGTCTCTGGTCCACTACGCGGTGGTGGTGTTCAGCTACAGTCCCTGGCTGGGTGAGACCCTCATCCACAATCCCGACCTCTTCCATGCTTTCGTGCGCGAGCGCAACCTGGACCTCACCCACTCTCGCGAAGAGTTTCAGGAGAGCTTCGCCCGCATGCGCTCGCGCTCTCTGGAAACCGATACCGCGGCGCTGCTGGCCCGCTTCAAGCGCCGCCAGTACATCCGCATCATGCTGCGCGATGTGCTGGGGATCGCAACTCTGGCCGAGACCACATCCGAAATCTCCGCCCTGGCCGATGTGCTGATCGAGGAGGCCCTGCGCGAGGCAGAAGCGCAGCTCCACCATCGTTTTGGCTCCCCGCAGCGTCTGGACCCCGAAGGGCGGGCGGTTGACTCGCGTTTCGCCGTTCTATCCCTTGGCAAGCTGGGTGGTAACGAGCTGAACTATAGCTCCGACATCGACCTGCTTTTTCTCTACGACGGCGGCATGGAACCGCCGTCGGCGGAAATTTCCAATCGCGAGTACTTTATTCGCCTGGCCCAGCAGACCACCGAGTTGCTCGCCCGCCATACCCGCGAAGGGCCGGTGTTTCGCATTGACCTGCGCTTGCGACCGCAGGGCGGCGAGGGCGAACCTGCGGTGCCGTTGGCCCACGCCGTTCACTACTACTCGCACGCGGCCCACGACTGGGAGTTGCAAGCCATGATCAAGGCGCGCCATTCCGCCGGCGATGTGGGCCTGGCGCGCGAGTTCACCCGTGCCGTCCAACCCTACGTGTATCGCCCGGAACTGAACTTTGTCGCCATTAAGACCGCTCTCGAGACCCGCGAGAAAATCGGGACTCACCGCCGCAAGGGCCTGCTGAAGCAGGTGGCGCACACCGGCATCGATGTGAAGATCGATCGCGGCGGCATTCGCGATATCGAATTCCTTGTGCAATGCCTGCAGCGTGTCTATGGTGGCGGTGAGCCGTGGCTGCGCTCGCGCGGCACCCTCTTCGCTCTACAGAAGCTGCACGACAAGGAACACATCGGCGGCAAGGACTTCCAGAACCTGACCAACGCCTACGAATTCCTGCGCAACCTGGAACATCGTTTGCAACTGCGCCAGGGCCAGCAAATCCATTCCCTGCCGACTTCACGCACCGAATTGCAGGCATTGGCCCGCAGCCTCACGCGCGAGGGAACCGTGGCGCTTACGCCGGAGGAATTCCTCGCCTATGTTCGTCGGCGCATGGCGGCGGTGGCGGAAATTTACCAGCGTGTCAT
>PLBD01000466.1 GCA_003135315.1 Acidobacteriaceae bacterium
TCCGGATCGAAGCCCCAGCGCTCAATGCGCTGGCGGGTGAAAACGGTTTGCGCTGCGGCCCGCGTGAACGCCTTGAAGCCGCACTGCGTGTCGCAGTAGTTCAGCCCCAGCACGATACGAAGCGCCAGATTGAAGCAGCGTCCGAACAACTGCCGGAGCCACGGCTGGCGCTCGGTCTGCAAGTCAGCTTGCAGCCAGCGCGATCCGATGGCCACATCCGCCCCCTGCTCCAACGCGGCGAACAACTTCCCTGCCTCGTAAATTGGCGATGAGAGATCGGCGTCCGTGAACAGCATCACATCGCCATGGGCATGCAACATTCCGTTGCGGACGCTGTATCCCTTGCCGCGGTTTCCCGGATTTTCCACCAGCCGGAGATCCGGATAAAGCGCCATGAAATGCCGGACCACGTCGGCGGTGTTATCGCTGGAACCGTCGTTGACTACGATGATTTCGCTTTGCAGTTGCTGCCGGCGAACATAGTCGAAGATCTTGGGTAGAGATACGGTAAGGCGTTCGCTCTCGTTGTAAGCCGGAATTATAAAGCTGTAGGTCAAAGCCATCCTCAGGCCGCTTAAACGCAAACTCATTGTATGACAGTTGTCAGGTGGTTAATATCGAAGGGAGGAAAGTTGGCCAGACGGCGCTGGGCAGGAACTTGCGCCCCACGCGCCGACCTTGTCCTTCAGCAGTCGGACTCCCTATGCGCGCTGTTTTTCTTCTCGTCGCGATGTTGCCGGTTGGCGTAACGGCTGGCGCCGCCTCGAAGCCGCACGTCGTAAGCCTGGGAAAAGCCGTGCCGGTCAAGCTGTTCGCCGGGCCCGCGGAAGACAGGACGATCGACATCTCGGTCAGGCCACTGTACGTCGATAGCAAGCTGAAAGATTTCACCACCGGCGATGCCCACGACGTCACCGATCGCGAGTTCGTGGTCCGGCGGGCGTATCGCATTAACGACGCCTTGCCCGACGACGCGAAGAAGTCGCCCAAGTGGCTTTGGCAACGAGGCGGATGGCTGCTGGTCGATCGAGTTTCGGGGAAGATCGCGCTGGTGAAGCTGCCCGACTTCGACGCGTTCTACTCGGAGGTCAGCTGGTATCGCGACTACGCGGCGTATTGCGGCATCACACCCAATGGCGAGCGCGTGGATGCCATGGTCGCCGAGATCGGCGGCAAAAAACCGCTGTTTCGCAAGGAGCTGGGCAAGGTCGGTGCGGGAGACGCGTCCGACAAGAACTGCGCGGCGCCGCATTGGGACCGACAGCCGCCGCGCGTGACCTTCTTGCCCAAGGCCGGTGACAAGTTCACCGTGAACGTGAGCGGGAGGTTTGCGGATGAGGCGCCCGACAACGACTCCGATGAGGAGTAAGCGGAGCAGATTGCGGTGAAGAGTTTTGACGAATTGCTGCGCGATGCGGAAGTGGCGCACGGCCATCTGTGCGCCGGGCAGGTACTCGGCGTGCGGCTGGCGATGCGCGGTCTCGAGCTGCTGGGCATCGACGATCCGCACGGCAAAGACCGCAAGCGGTTGATCACCTTTGTCGAGATTGATCGCTGCGCAACCGATGCGGTCGCGGTGGTCACCGGCTGTCGGCTGGGCAAGCGGGCGCTCAAGTTCCGTGATTGGGGCAAGGTCGCCGCGACCTTCGTCGACATCGAGTCCGGCCGCGCCGTGCGCGTCTGCGCCAGAGAAAGTTCCAAGGCACTGGCGCGGCAAATGCATCCCGAAATCGAAAACAAGAACCAGCAGCAGATGCTTGCCTATCGCGAGATGCCGAATGACGACCTCTTCACCGAGCAGTGGGTGAAGGTGGCGTTGCCGCCGGAGGAGATGCCGGGCTACAAAGGCGAGCGCATTGTCTGCGGGGAATGCGGCGAAGGCATCAACTTCCAGCGCGAGGTGCGGCGGGACGGCAGGATTCTGTGCCGCGGCTGTGCCGGCGAGCGGTATTACGAAGCAATTCTGTGATCAGCCGGCGATTTATTTCGGGGCTGGTTGAGTTTGGGTAGCGTGCGGCTCGGTCAATGTCGGCGCCTGACCGTAGGTCAGCTCATGGCGGCGGTTTGATTCAGTCGTGCGAGAACTTGTGCTGGATGCCGCCACTGGAGTGCGAGTCGCCGCAGGATTTCCGACAGCGGCCGGCGGGCGCTTCGTGGTCGTGGCTGGCGCCGGTCGATGAAAGACAGTGTGATCGTGCTCCTGATACTGCTGGGCGAAGAGTGTCGCGGCAAACAAGACAGGTATCGCAAGAACGACAAGACGGACTCGGCCCGACATAAACATAATCCTGAATTGATTTGAATCTGCCGTTATTTTACGCCAACGTCAAAACGGTAGATAGGCCCGCAATCGGGAACTCTACAACTTTGGCGGTAAACGCTTCCCTTTTGGGCTGCGCTTCGCGGTGCCAGCCCGTTCGCCTCGGGCGGTCGCGAAGCGGTGTTCGAATTCGCTCAAGTCCACCCGTCGCCCCTTGAAGCGAACCCCCTCCGCCTGCAGCAGAAAACGCTGCTCCAGGGCGGATTCTCCACGCAGCGAAATGCGGCCGCCGGAACCCAGTATCCGCTGCCAGGGCAGCCCGCCGACTTCCTTCAGGACTCGTCCCACGTGCCGCGAGCAGCGCGGGGATCCGGCAGCCTTGGCAATCGCGCCATAGGTACTGACTCGGCCGCGTGGGACCTTCCGGATCGCCTCTGCGATAGCGGCAGCCAACGGCTTCCTCGAGTTGGCTTTCCTGCGCGTGGTCATAGGTCACGTTACGATATCATTTTGCTGATGACTGAATCGGCCCGCGACCCGCTTGTCCGCTTCTCCGATCGCGCGGAGGACTACGCGAAGTATCGCCCTCGCTACTCCCACGATGTGGTAGAAGCCCTGCGACAGGCTTGCGGCCTGACCGCGCAGCATCTGATTGCCGATGTGGGCTGCGGCACGGGGCTGCTGGCAGAGATCTTCCTGGACAATGGCAACCGTGTGATTGGCGTCGAGCCCAATCGTGAGATGCGACTGGCCGGCGAACAATGCATGGCGGGCTACGCCAATTTCAGCATGGTGGAAGGCAGCGCAGAATCCACGACGCTGGGAGACGCGAGCGTGGACTTCGTGGTCGCCGCGCAGGCATTTCATTGGTTCCGGCCGGCGGAAACGCGCGCCGAATTCGCCCGCATCCTGAAGCCGGGCGGATGGGCAGTGCTGATATGGCACAGCCGCGATCTGCAATCCACGCCATTTCTGCGGGCCTATGAAGATTTCTTGCGGGAATACTCCAACGATTACGAGCAGGTTGCGCGCAGCTACCTTGCCAGCTACGACGCTCTGCAACGCTTCTTCGCGCCCAATGAGGTGACGCTTATCCAGCAGCGCAATCAACAGCATCTTGACGTTGACGGACTGCGCGGCCGCCTGCTCTCCTCGTCCTATGTTCCCAAGTCCGGCGAGCGCCACGAAGCTATGATGCAGGCACTGCCGCAACTCTTCTCGTCATATGCTGACGATGGCCGGGTCGCTCTGGAATACGACACCAAAATCTATTGCGGACATCTGGACCGATGAACACTGCGCCCGGCGAGGTAGTCCTGCGGACGGAGCATCTGGGACGCCGGGTCGGCGAAAAATGGATCGTTCAGGACATCTCGCTCGAGATATATCGGGGAGAGTTGTTCGGCTTGGTCGGACCGAGCGGCTCAGGCAAGAGTTCCCTGCTCCGCCTGCTGAATCGCCTGGACGAGCCCACCAGCGGAACTGTGTTCCTCGAAGATCAGGACTACCGCCAAATCGCGCCGCAGGAGTTGCGCCGGCGAGTGGGCATGGTGACGCAGCGCCCATTTCTCTTCCCCGGCGACGTCGCGGCCAATCTGCGGTTTGGGCCGGCGCAACGCGGAGCGACGTTGCCTGACTCGGAGATTGCCAGCCTGCTGGAACGCGTCGGGCTGCCAAGCTTTGCCGCGCGCAATGTCCCCAACCTTTCCGGCGGCGAGCAGCAGCGAGTTTCCCTGGCGCGCGCACTGGCCAACCGGCCGGAGATTCTGCTGCTCGATGAACCCACCTCGGCGCTGGACGAGCACGCCAAGAGCGGCATTGAAGAGCTGGTCCGCAATCTGGTCAGCGCCAACGGCTACACGTTTGTTCTGGTGACCCACGACCGCGGCCAGGCGAGGCGGGTGTGCGATCGCGTTGCTCTCATCGAAGCTGGACGACTGGTCCGGCAAGGAACGCCCGCGGAGGTGCTGGATGCTTAAGTCGCTGTTTCATTCGCAAATCGCGCTGGGATTCGCGCAGGCTGCCATCGCCTCGGTGCTGGCGCTGCTGGTTATCCTGCTGGCGCGTCGCCGCAACATTCATCTCGAGAGCGACACGGCAGTAGCGCTGCTTCGCGGCATTGTGCAGATCGTTGTCGTCGGATCCCTGCTGGTGCTGCTGTTGAAGGCCCCGCGCTGGAGCAGCGTCTTCCTGCTGGCGGGCATGATCATCGCGGCCGGATCGATTTCGGCCAAGCGCGCACAGAACATTCCCGGCGCGCGCAAGGTCTCGACGTATTCCATCGCCGCGGGCGCGGGGCTGGTGACGGCGGTGATGACATGGGCGGGTGTAATTGATACCGCCATCACTTCGCTGATTCCCGTGGGGAGCATGATCATCGCCAACGCGATGAACACCAATGGGCTGGCACTTAACCGCTTTCGTTCGGAGGTGCTGGCGCACGCGGGCGAGATCGAAACCGCGCTCGCGCTGGGCGCAGCTCCGGAGAAGACGATCGCGAGTTACACCGAGGCGAGTATCCATTCCTCGCTCATTCCGGCCATCGACAACTTGCGCTCGCTGGGCATTGTTTGGATTCCCGGACTGATGACCGGCATGCTGCTCTCCGGCGCCGATCCGCTGTACGCGGCGATCTACCAGTTCGTGGTGATCGCCATGATATTGGCGTCTTCGGGGCTGACGTCGTTGCTCAGCACGATGATGATTCGCGCCTATGTGTTCTCGCCCGCGGAGCAGTTGGTGTTGAGGGAGAGCGCGTGAAGTAGTTCATTCCTCCAAGAATCGCAGTATCCGGGCTGCGATCTTGGGTTTATCTTTGGTTTCGCAGTCCCAGAGCACAAGGCTTTTCCAACCGAGCTTTCTCAGTGCGACCCGGTGTTCCTGGTCCCGTTCTACGTTGCGCGTTAGTTTTGGGTTCCAATAGTCAGTTCGAGACTTCGGCATTCGGCCATCGACGCACTTCTCGTGCTGATGCCAAAAGCACCCATGCACGAAAATTGCTTTACGCCTGCTTGGGAAAACTAGATCGGGCTTGCCGGGAAGGTCGCGACGGTGCAGACGAAAGCGGAAGCCGAGCCGATGAACAAGGGAACGAACAAAAATTCAGGATTTGTGTCGCGGCTCCGGATTCGCCGCATGTTCTCGCTGCGTCGTGCTGGAGTGAGTTTGTCCAACGCGGCACTCAATTCGCCAGTTGGGGAACACACGGCTCCATGAAACAGTCCAGGAACTCATCAGTCACGCCCTGGAGCTTCCGCCTCTGGCTAAGCGAATACAGTTCGTCGATTGCAGAGTATGGAAAGAACTGCGCGCGCAGCGAACGAAACTGAGGCTTGTTGCTTTCCACGATAACCTTATCCCTGTCCTCGTCGGCAGCGGCGATGACCCAGCGGGTTGGGAACTGCGGAAGCCGATCCTGGAAGTTCTTCATCCGCGTCAATCCACTGGTCACACCGGTTGTGTGCTCGATTTCGATCACTGCGGGCATGAAGGTCGCATTCCGGAACCAGATGACGTCGATCATGAGCGCGGCGCGAACCGCATCGTCAAAGCCAGCGTTATTGACGTCCTGGAGAGAGGGCACCGCATTTTCGTGGGGCTCGTTCGGAATCCAAGGAAGATGTAAGTGGCTCCGATTACTTCGCTCGACGATTCAAGCCTGAGTCATGTGCTTTGGCCTAAATGATTCCGGTTCCCGATGCTTTAGACTACCAGCCTAACTGCCGAGGCATAATGTTCTTTTAAGGAACACTGCCCCCTGGTTCTTCTGGTACACCAATGGGGGATGGCGGCTACTTCGAAGAAACGCCTCGCTCGAAACATCGTTGGAAGCCGGGTCAAGCAGGCGCGTCAGGCGTTTGATCCGCCCCTGACCCAGGATCAGCTTTCCGGCAGGCTAGCTAGCGACGGAGTCCAATTAGACAGAGTCGCCCTGGCGAAGGTTGAAGCTGGCACTCGCTGTGCTTTTGATTTTGAGGTGAAGGGGCTAGCCGCCGTCCTAAGAGTAGACGCGAACTGGCTATTGGGAATTTCTGCCAACCCATCGCCGGATGGGCATAAGGCCGCGCCGCGCGGCAAGGTGCGGCCATGAGTTTCCCAACCTCAGCCTACCTTCGCAAGGCGACCGCGAGGGCCAAGTCGGACGTGGCTAACAAGCTCGTAAGCATGTTTCTGCATGACTTGAGCCGCAGGATATGCGTCAGGCTAACAATGAGTGTTAGTGATGCAGCGTATGCCGACGCTGTGGCGGACACATTTGGAACCAACTGCTGCTACTGTGGCAAGCCATTGGAACTGGATCGTGCAGCGGTCGAACATCTTGAGGGGATGAATCGGTTCCGTTTGGGCCTTCATATTCCGGGTAACGTAATTGTTGCGTGTAGGCGGTGCAATGGAGAAAAACGTCGTGACGACCAACTGAATGACCTAATACTAGCGACCAGCGGCTGGGAGTCTTTTCTTTGGCACGACTCAACATGTTGTAAGACGACCTGCAAGACTTGCTCGTACTGGGCTGCGGTCTGGCCGAATCCGATCAAGCGAGCTGAAAACATCAAAAACGCACGGGAGAAAATTGCATTTTTCCGGTCGCNNCCCCGAATCCTTGAAGTGGAGTGAGAGTGCCAGAAATTCTCTTCGGGCTACGGTTGATTCGCTTTATCGTGAGTGCCAGGAGTTCGCAACGGTTCAAATTCGGAGAACGGTCGAGGAGGCCTTTGTAAGCCTGAGCGGGGAGGTGAGCCAACCTAGCACTCAACAGATCGGGATAGGAGTCACCGCGGCTGGGCAATGAGGGTGCAGCGATGGGATCCCAATCCGCTTTCCGCTGACGGGCAAATTTGGGCGCACGTCTTTGCTATTCGGGTAATTCCGCCCACTCAGGAAACTGCTGTCCGGCGTTAATCGGCAGAAGGCGGGTGACCAAACCAAAGCCAAGGTTTACTTCCGCGATCAACTGGGCCATTTCGTGTGACGCGAACTGATCCAGGTGGTATGCAGCTGCAGGATTATCGTGTGAACGAGTGTAAACTGCAAAGCTCTTCATTTCCCGTTCCCTTGAAAATCTGAGTACTGTGGTCCGCCCATAAATCCGGTCAGTGACCCGTCAGCCCGAGCCGCTGTCACGAGCGAAGATAACATTCTGCTTTTCTGCGGGTCGACCGCAAAATCAGTAATGGAGCATTCGCTGCAGCCGTACTCTGGGAGCTCATAGCCCATCGATTCTCGGGCATGCTGATAAGCCCGCCGAAAGGGCGCGTGGTACTCATTCGCGAACACGACCTTGAATCCCGCTGACTCGAATCCCAAATCCAGGAATCCCGGCTCCGGAGAAATACGAGAAGAGTTTTATAGCCATGATCTTGAGTTGAACGATACTACAGAAACCGCCTCGTCAGATGTGTGAATTTCGCATCTAGCGAAAGGCGAGTACCCATTTGGGCTCGTGTCAAAATGGTCAAGCTCGTCATCTATAATGATTCCGTTAGCTGCTGGGCCGGACGGT
>PLBD01000520.1 GCA_003135315.1 Acidobacteriaceae bacterium
GCGGCCAGTGCCAGGCAAAAGGCCTTCCAGCTTTCCAATAACATCGGCGCAGCACAGCGCCGTGCGGACAAACTGCTGGCGCACTGAAACCGGCCCTGCCGTAGGTCACGACCGCGGGTCACGCGGGCTAATCGCCAACACTTCAGCTGGATTGTGAAGCACGTCACAGGATTTCAAGCTAGGGCTCGCATATAATCACGCTCGCAGGGGGCGAGATGAATTCGGTCGGGTTGAGTCCTACGCCGGTGGCGCAGTCGCAGCACAAGCCGCGCCGGCTCTCGGTAACGAACAAACAGGCATTGGGTCTCAGCCTCGTTCTGCTCGCGGCCACCATCGCGCTGTACTTTCCGGTCATTCATCATCCGTTCACCAACATCGATGACATGGGATATGTCTATGAGAACCTGCATGTTCAGGATGGCTTAAGCTGGCCCACAATCAAATGGGCCTTGGTGACGTTTGACGATAACAACTGGCACCCCGTCACCTGGTTTTCGCATTCGCTGGATTGCCAGATGTTCGGCATCGACCCCGCGGGCCATCACATGATGAACGCGCTGTGGCACTCCGTTGACGCGGTGGTGTTGTTCTGGGTACTGCTGCTGGCGACGGGCTATCTNNCCCATCAACGTCGAATCGGTAGCGTGGATGGCCGAGCGCAAGACCCTGTTGAGCACGTTCTTCTTTCTGCTGGCGCTGGGAGCCTACCGCTGGTACGCGGGCAAGCCTGGCGTTGTTCGATACACGGTCGTGGCCCTGCTGTTCGTTCTGGGCCTGATGTCAAAGCCGCAGATCATTACTCTACCGTGCGTGCTGCTGTTATGGGACTACTGGCCGCTGGAACGGATGGAAACTCCCTGGCGTGAACCCGCTGCCACTGGTCCGCCGTCGAAGTTTGAACGCAAGAGTCTCTTCTGGCTGATCAAGGAGAAGATTCCGCTGCTCGTAATCTGCGCGGTGAGCGCCCTGGTTACGATGTTGGCACAACGAGTCGGCCGGCCGCGACATTGGCCTTATTCGACTGCCATCAGGGTCGGCAACGCCACCGTTGCCTATGTCCGGTATATCGGCAAGGCATTTTGGCCCTCTCACCTTGCCATCATGTATCTCCACCCGGGATACTCGCTAAGGTTTTGGCAGGTGGCAGCGGCCGGTTTAGTGTTGCTGGCAATCACCGCGCTGGTGATCGTTGGCCGGCGCTATCGCTATCTGCCGGTTGGCTGGTTCTGGTTCCTGGGAACCCTGGTACCGACCATCGGGTTAATGCAGGTCGGCAGGCAGGCACTGGCTGACCGCTATGCCTATCAGTCATTTCTTGGCCTGTTCATACTCATCTGCTGGGGTGCGGCGGACTGGGCCCGGCAAAAGCAGTGGCCCAAGGCTGTTCTGCCTACTCTCTCCATTGCAATCCTGCTGGTGCTGGCGGTGATCACCCATCGCCAGATTGGCTTCTGGGGGGACAACCTGAGCCTGTGGTCGCACGCTGCTCAGGTCACGCAGGACAATTGGGTAGCCGAAGATATGGTCGCGGGCATCCTGTTGACCACGGGACACCACGATGAGGCCATCTCCCACTATTACGTCGCGGCGGCTATCAACCCAACGGACTCGGGAAGCAATCTGGCCATCGCCATCTACGAGCAGGGGCGCGGCAATTTGCAGGAAGCGATCCGGCGATACAATCTCGCCCTAATCGAGATGGACGATCCCTTGGAGCAGGCCAAGCTTTATCAAAATCTGTCGATAGCGTATCGCGACGCCGGCGAGATTCCGCAATCGGCGGACGCCTTCGCCAAGATGAAAAAGCTGCGCAAACTGCACTGATCCGCGCTAAGCCCGAGCATCGCCACGCCCGTTGGCGCAGATGCGTACGACGTTCGCAAATCGTCTGAACCAGCCTTCCCTGCTGATCTCTTGTTGCACAAAAGTCTCATTCGAGCGAAAATGCCTCAGCTTGGGCTCCGCGCTGCTCCATCGTTCTCGCGCGGCGGATAGGGAAATCAGCTTCCATAAGAGGGCCTTATGATACCGCAGTTGCAGCGGGACACCCCGGTTTCGTCCGTGGAAAGTGCGCCGCAATGGTCACCGGCAACCCGCGTTGCCTTTCGCTTCTTCTTTTCCTACTTCCTCCTGTATGTTTATCCGCGGTCCGTGGGGTCGCTCGGGGCCTTCGTCAAGTACAACAATCCCTTGCGCGATCTGTGGCACGCAGTGGTGCCCTGGGTGGGGACGCATGTGCTTCATCTGAGCGGCGACTTCACGGAAGTGGCCAATGGCAGCGGCGACCAGCTGTATGACTATGTGCTGCTGTTCTGCATTGGCGTAACCGCCGTAATCGCCACCGCTATCTGGTCGTGGCTTGACCGTAAGCGCACCAACTATGAGGTGCTCTATCAGTGGCTTCGCATACTGGTCCGCCTGGTCGTCGCCGTTGCCATGATCAGCTATGGCGCCAACAAACTCTATCGGATGCAGTTTGCGGCCCCGGCATTAGCCAGGTATGTGGATACCTATGGCCAGACCTCGCCCATGGGACTGCTGTGGGCATTCATGGGGACCTCGCACGCCTACAGCATTTTTGGCGGTATCGGCGAGATGCTGGGAGGGTTGCTGCTGCTGGTTCCCAGGTTCACGCCGCTGGGATCGCTGGTCACCCTGGCCGTCATGAGCAACGTGATCATGTTGAACTTCTGCTATGACGTGCCCAGAAAGATTTACTGCATTCACCTCATGCTATTTTGCGTGTTCCTGTTACTGCCGGACATGCGGCAGATAATGGACTTTTTCCTGTTTAATCGAAGAGCGCAGCTTACTCGCACGGTCAGGCTCTTCAAAGACAACATCTTCAACTATGGACTGTGGGTCCTTCAGATAGGAGTCGGAGTAGCTGCCCTCATCGTTTGCGGCCACCAGGCCTATGTTGACGCGAGCAAGAACGAAACCTATATTGAACCGCCCTTGCGCGGTATCTGGTCGGTGGAGCAATTTGCCCTGGACAACAACCCCCGCCCGCCGCTGCTGACCGATACTCAGCGCTGGCAGCGCGTGATCTTCGACGCTCCGGACGTCCTGACCATTCAAGCCATGGACGGCACGCTCAAGAAGTACTACCTTCAACTGGACGATCAGAAGAAGTGGGTAACGCTTTGGGACCCGCCGAATCCGCACTGGAACGCGCGGTTCACCTTCGATATCGCGAACCCGAACCAGATGAAGTTAGATGGCCGCTTTGGCCAGAACCACGTGTACGCGGACCTGAAGCGTGTCGATATGTCGGACCCGGTAAAGTTTCTGCTGCTCAATCGGGGAGCAGACGTGCACTGGGTGAATCAGTATCCCAACAACCGCTGAGGCACGCGTTACAGGAAGGCATTGAGTAACAACGTGCTGCGTGAAGCAGCGAACGGAACGCCCTGCAATTCACACGGCAGCTTCCGGCGTTCCGGCATGGGTCAAGCCCTGATCGGCGGCGCCGACGGGCTTCCTGCTTAATACCCAAACCAGGTTTAGCAGAAGCACCGGCTCGACCGGCTTACGATACCGTCCCTCGGTAAGCACCGCATTTTGCAGCGCCATGACCAGCGTAAACAAGGTGACCGCGACCGGAATCAGATCGAACCGGCGGCGGGCGAATTGGCGTGCATTGCACACGAAGACGAAAAGAATTAACGGCGCCCAAATCCAGCGAGTACGATACTCCAGGTGTCCATCCCACTCGTTTACGCCGGTCTCCGGCCACGATGGAGCGAAGAAGAAAAGGATGATATTCTCGCGCCACTGGGCCCACCACTCGTCGGAGTCGTGATTGAAATGGTCATAAGCGGCTTTCCAGTCTCGTTCTCCATAGGATCCGTCAATCGTGACGTACGCTTTGGAATCTCGGTGTGCCCGCCGTATGGCCCAGAGGCTGACCGGCTCCAGCGGTAATATGAAACAACTTGGCGCGCCGAATGCCATATCGATATCGGGAGCGCTGGCCTTCAAGTACCCGGACTTATCGGCAGGGGGGTAATAATGAACATAGGTCATTCGCGTCCCGTCCCGAAGGATTATTCGCGTGAGCCAGGGATTGCCAAACGGCGCAAAAAATCCTAACTCTACCTTGCTGCGTACCGCCTGCGGAATAAGCATCACGATCGCCAACACGGCGCCTACCGCGACGTCCCGCAGCGGAGTGGACTTCTTCCACCAAACCCACAAGACACAAATTCCTGCTAAGGGAACAACGGTTGGCTTGGTGAGCGCAGCCAGGGTCCAGAAGAATATCAAGGTCAGGAAAGCTTCCGTTCTCCCTTTTCGTAAGTACCGCGCGGTCATCCAGAGGGCGACGCCTTCGAGTAGCAGCAGCATCGTTTCCATCATGATGAAGTGGTAGATCACGAAAAGCGACGGGGTCCACGCAATCAGGGCCCAAACCCATAGAGCCGGTATTTTCTGTAAGCCAAACTCCCGTGCAGCGCGGTAATACGTCCACGGCATAAGTACGGAAAGCAGTGCCGAGGCGAAAGCGATCAGGAATCTATTGTCCCGGGTGAGATGGTGCAGCAGCCAGATATACACTTGATAAACAATCGGGTCGGCAGCACCGGTATAGCTGCCTCTCGGAAAATGCAATCCATTGCTCCAGTGGCGCAGCATGTCGGAAAAAATGTAGTTCATCGGGTTGTGAACAAAGCAAATAAAGACGCGAAAGCAGGACGCGGCCACAATGAGGAGGACGAGCAATTTGTAGTGCAGGCCTTGCTTGGCGAGCCTAGTCATTCTTGGATTTCCTTTTTCGATCTCAAACTAGTGTTTGCCAAAGCTAGCCGATTGCCGAAAGCATTCCAGAGAGTTCGCCCGGTCGCCCAGATTGCGATAAGCGACGCCCATATTCCGCCAGAGCAGTGCCTTTGTGTCGTCGGGCAAGGACTGGTCCTTCAGAGCATGTTGATAATGGGCTATCGCTCCTTGAAGGTTTCCCGTGGCTTGTTCATAGTACCCAATCTGCATATTGCTGAAGCTGTCGTCGGGATTAATGGCTGCGGCCTGGCGGAAATACTGCTGGGCCTCAAGCGGCTTTCCCTGTTCCCACAAGAGAGCGGCGACGTTGTCCCGGGCAAGCCAATGGTACTTATTGACCTCCGCAGCATGGGTCCAGACCGTAAACTCGTCGTTCCAGTAGCCAATCTGGCGGTAGCTGACGATGGCCAGTGCCAGCAGCACGACGGCGCTGGCGCCGGCCGCCGTCATCATCTCCGCGGCCCTCCGGATGCTCGTCTGCGGTGAGCACAGCACCGGGGGGTCGCGAATCAGCGCTCCGACGGGCTGGCCCGACGGGTCGCCGTCGGGCCGGCGCTGGGTCAGCGCCGTCGGGGCGCTCGCGTGCATCTCCAGAAGAGAACGCGCGACGAACCCGACGCTCTCCGGCCGCGCGAGCACGGAGCGCGCGACCTCCTGGGGAATCCGGTAGCAGAGGGTGTCCTCCAGGGCGCGCGCGGCGAACCCGGGCGGCAGCCCGGACAGCATGGAGGAGTGACCGAAGAGCTCGCCGGCTGCGAGCAGGTCGAGCACCCGGCCCGCGAGCACGATCTCGACCGCGCCCGTGCGGACGACCCGCAGGTGCTCGACCGGCTGTGCGCCCTGAGAGAAGATGGTCGATCCGGCCGGGAAGAACTCGATCTCGGTGGACGCGGCGACACGCTCCACATCGGCCTGGGAGAGAGCATCGAACGGAGGGAGCGTGCGCAGGAACTCGACGACATCCGAGAGCGCCGCGATCGGGCCCGGCTCACGATCTTGGGCGCCTGCATGAGCTGACACTCCGTGATCGTACGCTGAGCTCAGTGGGCGGGGCGCGAACGCTCAGGCGCCGCCGCGGCGCGAGCGCGTAGGATCCCGCGGATGCTGAGCGCGGTCCCGCCCGAGAGAGAGCCGCGCGCGCCCGAGCCCGAGCCCGCGAGGAGCAGTGCATGGATCGCCTGACCGCGGTCGACGCGGGGTTCCTGGACCAGGAGCGGGGCGGTGCGCATCTCCACGTCGGCGCCGTGCTGATATGCGACGGGCCGCCGCCGTCGCAGGCCGACATGATCGCGCACCTCGAGTCTCGGCTGGACCTGGTGCCGCGGTACCGCCAGAGACTGGCGAAGCCGCCGCTGAGCCTCGGCAAGCCGTATTGGGTGGACGACCCCGGCTTCAACATCTCCTACCACGTGCGCCACACGGCGCTGCCCGCACCCGGTGGGCAGGAGGAGCTGCGCCGCCTCACCGGGCGCATCTTCGCCCAGCGACTGGACCGCACCAAGCCGCTGTGGGAGATGTGGGTGGTGGAGGGCCTTGACGAAGGGCGCTTCGCGCTGATCAACAAGACTCACCACGCCGTCGTGGACGGGGTCAGCGGCATCGACCTGACAACGGCGATATTCGACATCGACGCCTCACCGCCGCCCCTCGCCGACGGCCCACGCGAGAGCTGGTCGGCGCCGCCCCCGCCCACCGCGGCGGAGCTCGCCGCAAGCGTTGCACGCGACGTCGCCCTGACGCCCATGCGCCTGCTCCACCAGGCGGGCTCCCTCGCGGCAACACCGAAACGGGCGCTCTCGGATGCCGCCCGCATCATCGGCGGGCTGGGCGAGATCGCGGCCGTGATGGGCACACGCGCCACTCACACCGCGCTGAATGGTCCGATAGGACCGCACCGGGACATCGCGTGGATGGAGGTCGACCTCGAGGATCTGAAGGCGATCAAGAACGGGCTCGGCGGTACCGTCAACGACGTCTTCCTCGCTGTCATGGCGGGGGCGATCCGGCGATGGCTGCGAACCCACGGCGAGCTCGTGGACGGGCTCCGGCTGCGTGCCTGCGTGCCGGTCTCCGTCCGCACCGAGGCCGAGCACGGCGCCCTCGGCAACCGCATCGTGGCGATGTTCGCGCCGCTGCCGGTCGGTATCGAAGATCCGGTGGAGCGCCTGCGGGAGGTGACGCGCGCGATGGCGGGCCTGAAGGAGTCCGGCCAGGCCGTCGGCGCAGATGCGATCGCGGCCGTCGAGGAACTCGCCCCGCCGACGATCCTCGCGCAGGCCTCGCGCCTGCAGTTCTCCACCATGCTCTACAACGTGCTGCTCTCGAACGTGCCCGGGCCGCAGTTCCCCGTGTACGTCCTCGGCCGCGAGCTGCGCTCGTTCGTCCCCGTTGCGTTCCTCGCGGAGGACAAGCGGCTGGCCGTGGCGATCGTCTCCTACAACGGACGGGCCGTCATCTCGATCATCGCCGACAGCGACCACGTGCATGACCTTCAGGAGCTCGTGGGCGAGGTCAGCGGCTCGGTGGCGGAACTGCAGGCGGCGGCCGGGGATGCCCGGCCGAAGCGTGCGCGCCGGAGACGGGCGTCCTGAGCACGACGCTGGTGACCGGGGCGAGCGGCTTCATCGGCTCGCATGTCACCCGACTGCTGCTCGAGCGGGGCGAGCACGTCAGGGTGCTGGTCCGCTCGCCGGCGAGGCTCGCCGACGTCGGCATCGACACCGGAGCGCGCGGGCTCGAGGTCCACACCGGCGACCTGCTCGACCCGGCGACGCTCGCGCCCGCGCTGCGCGGCGTGACCCGCATCCACCACATCGCCGGGAGCATCTCGCTGCGCGAGCGCGACAGGCAGCGGATGCACGACGTGAACGTGACCGCCACCGTCAACCTGCTGCACGCCGCCGCAGACTGCGACGCGGTCGAGCGGATCGTGTATCTCGCGAGCATATTCGCCCTTGGCGGGGGCGACGGGATCGCGGTACGCGAGGATGCCGAGTGGGGTCTGTCGGGTCTCGACGTGCCGTACGTCCAGGCCAAGCGCGAGGCGGAGCTGATCGCGCGCGGGCACGCGAGCCGCGGGATGCCCCTCGTCTTCGCATACCCGTGCTTCTGCTACGGGCCTGGCGACGTGTACGAATCGAGCTCGGACCTGCTCGCGGGATTCCTGCGGGGCAGCCTCCCGGCCTACATCAACGGCGGACACAACGCGATGGATGTGCGGGACGCCGCGGAGGGACTGCTCCTCGCGATGGAGCGCGGCACCATCGGTGAGCGCTATCTGCTCGGCGGCGAGAACATCACGTTCGAGCAGCTGTTCGGGCTGCTGACATACATCACGGGGCGACCCGGCCCGCGGGTGAAGCTCGCGCCGGCGCTCGCACGAACCCTCGCCAGGGCCGCCGACCGCGTGGCCGGGGAACCTCCGCTGACGCTCCAGATGGCGTTGATGAGCGAGCGTCGCTGGTACTACGACGACAGCCGCGCCCGAGCCGAGCTCGGCTACACCTCGCGGCCCCTGCAGCAGACGCTGCGCGACGCGGTCGATTGGCATCTCGCGCGCGGAGTCGGCTGACCTGCTGATCGGCTGCTCTGCAGGGCGCGGCAGCGAGCTCGTCTGGACGGAAGGGCACGTTTCACGCGCTGCAAACACCGGATACCCCGCGGTCGGCTACCCTGCGGTGCACGGACTGAGAGAGGGAGGCACGGATGAGGGACGGACGGAGTCGGGTCGCTGTAGTCGCAGGGGTACTGGTGCTGGCCGTCCTCGGGCTCGCGGGCAACGCGCTCGTGGCGCAGGCCGGAGGCTCG
>PLBD01000438.1 GCA_003135315.1 Acidobacteriaceae bacterium
CCGATCCTCATCTGTGCCGCCAATGGCTACAACTATCTCGATCGCGGTTACGCCGTGCTGACCGGTGGCGGCGACACTCTGGACGCGGTAATGCAGGTGATCACCGGACCGGAAGACGATCCCAATGACGACAGCGTGGGACTCGGTGGTCTGCCTAACGAGGACTGTGTTGTTCAACTCGACGCCTGCTGCATGCATGGGCCCACGCGGATGGCGGGCGCAGTAGCAGCGGTGGAAGAGATCAAGAACGTGTCGCTGCTCTCCAAAGCGGTGATGGAGCACACCGGGCACGTCATGCTTGTCGGCGCAGGCGCGCAGAAGTTCGGTTTCGATATGGGTTTTCCGCGCATAAACTTGCTGACGGACCGCTCGCGCAAGGTCTGGCTGCTGTGGAAGGAAACCATGTCGAACAAGGACTGGTGGGGTCCGGGGCTGGCCAGTCCGAACTACAAGCTGCCCGACGAGAATCCGAATCATTCTGAGCTTCGCGAAGAGCGAATGCAGAAAATGGAGGACCTTGCGGGCAAGCTGGGCATCGAACCGGAATTCCGCGCGGCCGCGGTGCAGCGCGTGTTGCAGCCGCCGACGGGAACGATCAACTGCTCCGCGATCAACGAGAAGGGCGAGATGTCAGGCGGGACCACGACCAGCGGCCTGGCGTGGAAGCTTGCGGGGCGGGCGGGCGATTCGCCGATCATCGGCGCCGGCTGCTACTGCGATCAGGACGTCGGCTCGGCGGGAGCGACCGGCAATGGCGAGGAGAACATCAAAGTCTGCGGCGCGCACACCATCATCGAGAACATGCGGCGCGGGATGTCGCCGCAGGAAGCCGGCATGGACGCGCTGAAGCGCATCGTGCGCAACTTCAACGGTGACATGCGCAAAATGCAGTATGTCGATATGAGTTATTACATCCTGCGCAAGGATGGAGCGTACGCGGGAGTATGCATGTGGAGCGGGCCGCCGGACCACTTACGGCGTTTTGCGGTACACGATGGGACAAAGCGATACGAGACGGCAGTGGCGTTGTTCCAGGGGAAATCGATTGGCTGGCCGCCGATGCCAACGGTACATATGGCGCCGGAACAGAAGAAGTAGGGACGCGGCAGTCGTGGTTATAGGGGTCCTTCGACTCCGCGTTCGCTCAAAACGCGAATGCTACGCTCAGGATGACACAGCAGGAAAGTGTCGAGCCTACACCGCCACCGTCACCGTGGTTTCCGTCCGCGTGACGGGCCGGTAGAGCGTGTCTCGCTCGAAGGGGACGCGGCCGGCCTCGGTGATGAGGCGAATCAAATCCTGGCGGCGCAGGCCTTGCGGCGTGGTCGCGCCCGCATCGTGATAGATCTTCTCCTCCACTACAGTTCCGTCGATGTCGTCAGCGCCGAAGCGCAGGGTGATCTGCGCCATCTTGGGCGTCACCATCTGCCAGTAGGACTTGATGTGCGGGAAGTTGTCGAGCACGAGACGCGACACCGCAATCTGACGCAGGTCCAACATGCCCGTGGTCTTGGGAAGATGCTGTAGCGGCGTATTTTCGGGATGAAAGGCGAGAGGGATGAAGGTCTGGAAGCCGTGCGTGTCGTCCTGGAGCGCGCGCAGCTTCAGCAGATGATCGACGCGGTCTTCGTCGTTCTCGACGTGACCGTAGAGCATGGTGGCGTTGGATTTCAGCCCAACTTCATGCGCGGTGCGCGCGAGTTCCAGCCACTCGCCGCCGTCGATCTTATGATCGCAAATAATGTGCCGGATGCGATCGGAAAAAATCTCCGCGCCGCCCCCAGGCATGGAATCGAGCCCAGCCTCTTTGAACCTGATCAGCACCTCGCGCGGGGTCATCTTGCCGATCTTGGAGAAGAAGGAGATTTCGACCATGGTGAACGCCTTGAGGTGCACCTGCGGGAATCGCTCCTTCAGGCCGGCAATCAGATCGATGTAGTACTGGAACGGCAGATCGGCATGCAGGCCGCCGACGATGTGAAACTCGGTGATCGCCTCGGTGTAACCGGAGGCAGCAGTTTCCCAGACTTCTTCCAGCGCCATGGTGTACGAGCCGGGCGTGTCCTTCTTGCGGCCAAACGCGCACAGGCGGCACGCTGCGACGCAAACGTTGGTGTAGTTGATATGCCGGTTGACGTTGAAGTAAGCGATGTCGCCGTGCATGCGTTCGCGTACGTGATTGGCGAGCCAACCGATCGCCAGAATGTCACCCGAGCGATAAAGCGCGAGCGCATCGTCAGCGGAGAGACGCTCCTGCGCCATGACCTTGTCGTGGATCGGCCGCAGACGAGGATCGTCGGTCTGGAAAGGATGGAGCTTCCTGGTGCTGGTCGGATCAGGCATCGTTGTAATGATATCTCACGCGGCAGCCGGAATCACGGCCCCTGAGAACCCTAGCCCTAAAGCATATGGAAGTTCAGGTATTTTGACATTGCCTGCTCTAGCGGCGGGATTAAGTCAAAAAACCGCTTATGGTTTTCTTGAAACGTTCGATTTTCTTCGATTGTTTCTGTTGGGCTTAAGTAAAACGCGGACTCAGGCGCCTGCCATTTGTATCCAATGATCTGCGAGGCGGTACGAGTCATCTGATCGAGCGCCTGCTTTATCCCGGAATCCTTATCAAACAGGAACCGTGCCTCTATACCTGCTTTCAGGAATGCCTCAAAAGTCCTCAGCAATTCCGGGGAGTCGCGCAGGTTTTGCGATGCCGTTTCCGCTTCCGCGGGATTCCACTCTAAGAGAACGCCTGCAAAATCGAGCACCCGGCTGTAGATATCGAACCTTCGCTTATAAAGCTCGAGCCGCAGCATTTGGCGCCTCGTCCACCACGCCGCCACTGCGACGCAAGCCGACGCCCCGGACACGATTAGAGCAACGAGATTGTACATAGATTTCCCCCTCTACGAACCCAAAGACACGGTCAACTACACAAATAGGGCCGTTGGCGATAGGTGACTGTCCCACGATGCGCTCTACGTTCATCTCGCCAGCAGCAAGTCCCCCGCGATGAAGAAGAGGAATGCCATTGAGACCAGGCCGTTCACGGTGAAGAAGGCGGCGTTCACGCGGCTGAGGTCGTCGTGTCTCACCAGCGAGTGCTCGTAGATCAACAGCAGAGCCACAAATATCACGCCCACAACCGCGATTTTTCCGAGCCCGAAGGCGACAACCATCCACGCCAGCAAGAGGACGGTGATGACATGAAAGAGCCGGGCGATGCCGAGCGCCGTGGGAATGCCAAATGCCTTGGGCACGGAATAGACGTCGCTCGAGCAATCGTGGTCGTAATCCTGGCAGGCATAAAGGATGTCGAATCCGGCGCCCCAGAAGACTACAGCCGCGGTGAGGATCAGGATCCGCGGATCGAGTGAGCCGCGCACCGCGATCCAGGCGGCGGCGGGGGCAATTCCCATTGCCAAGCCGAGCACCACGTGCGCCCAGCGCGTGAAGCGCTTGGTGAAGGAATACAGAAAAACGATGCCCAGCGCCACCGGCGACAGGTCAAAGGCCAGAGGATTCAGCTTATGCGCGGCGAATATAAGAATCGCAGAAGTGACCACGACGAACCACGCAACAAACGACTTGCTGAGCTTGCCGGCGGGAAGCGCACGGATTTTCGTCCGGGGATTGGTGGCATCGATGGTCGCGTCGGCCAAGCGGTTGAAGGCCATGGCCGCCGAGCGCGCCGCAACCAGCGCNNGAGTGCTCCCACTTGATCATCTCCAGGGTAGTCCCAATGCTGCGAAGGAAGGACACGGGTTGATTGTAACTTGGAGAGCGATCCGGCGGACCTAGCTGCTGCCCTGTGGCAGAGGGCGGCTGACCCATTGACGCTCCCAGGCGGGAACGGTGATGCGTTCGGCAATCATAGCCGGCTTGCGCGCCCAGCAGATGACACGCGTGCCGAAAGGCAGATTGATATAGCGAATGAGATGGCGCTCGATGTCGAGCAGCGAAACCATGGCAACATCGAGCCAGTTTGGCTTACGGGCGGCTTGTCGATTGCGGTCAATGGACTTAGTGAAGATGTTCTTGCCGATGCGCTGGAAAACGGCCGGGAGAAAGCCGGAGGCAACGACATACGAGACGCGCGTGACCTCGAAGCCCGCATTGTTTAGTTTGCGGCGTAGCTCGGTTGCGGTGTAGCGGCGGCGATGACCTCTGGCCTCGTCTTCCTCACCCCACAGCAAGGGATAAGCGGGGGCGGTCAGACATAGCATTCCGCCGTCTTTCAGCACGCGCCTCATCTCGCGCAACGTCGCGAGATCATCCGTAACTGTTTGCAGGATATCGCCGGCAACGACGGCGTCGAAAGAGTTCGAGCCAAAGCTGAGCTCTTCCGGGCTGCTGCAGATCAGGTTGCCGCGTTCTTGCAACTGATGAAAAGCGAGCACCGGCAAGGAGGAGTGGGCGTTCACGATTCGGAGGAGGGTCGAGTCGTCAGAGTCCAGCTCAGCCGCGCAGCCAAGATCGAGCGCCCGCGCCTGACATTTGCCGCCGACGACCTGCGACACGGCCTCGCGCAACAGCTTGCGCCGGGAGATCCACCACCACGAAGTAATCTCCCCACGTAACGCCTCGAACTCGTTCTGCGCCTGCATAGCAGCTCACCGCCGGACGAAGCAAGGACTATTTTACGGGAATCTGTTCGGGATTTTGGCAAAGAAAGTGGGTGTCGAGGCGGGTGCTGGGTGAGCGTTCCATTTCAGGGACACAATCACTACTGTGGCACTCTCGCTTTCAAAGGCGAGCTGGGATCTGTGTACCAGGATTCAACCCGGCCATTCTTGAAGTGAACCTCCGAAAGTCCGTATCGAAAAACATTGCCCGCGATCCTGCTGGGAGCGCCCTGGATTCGCAGAACGTCGTCCTTTGTCGATCCGACGGTGAAGTATGGCACTTGAGGATCTTCCTCGGGATAAACCACCAGGGAAGCCCGCTCGGATGCCGCCACATTCTCTCGAGCGGGCGTTGCTTTCTTTTCCGCAGGGTTGGCTGAATTGTTCGTCACCTGATTCTGTTTACTCTCTTGGCCAAGGGGTCCGGCTGTGCCCGATTTTGTTTGTGTGCGCGAGTCATCCGTAACAGGACTTGCTATTCGGCCAAGCCGAAAGTAAATCGAAATTCCGACTGCAAGCAGGACCGCAAGCGTCACGGCAAGGCGTTTCCTGTTCGCCGGTCGCTTCGTTCGGAGGGATGAGTTGAAGTGACTTGTGCGCGGAGACTGATGGGGAGTTCGGGCTGAAGTCGCAGCTGACGCTGGCTGGGATTCCTGTGCTGGTGGGGCCTGGCCGGTAGATCCGCCTTGTGAGGTTTCGGGCGGAGTTGTGGCAAGCACCTGGTAAGCTGAATTGATTTCTTTCAGCTTTTCTTCGGCTCTCCCGCGTAACTGTTCGTCGTTTTGGAAGCGGTCCGGGTGCCATACCTTGGCCAGTACGCGATAAGCGTCTTTGATTTCGGTTCGAGTTGCGCCGCGCGTCAACCCGAAGGTTGCGAGAGCAGCGCATCGTTCGCATGCAAGTCGCCCGTCATTCGTGCTGCGGCCACAGGCACAAACACTCATAAGGCTGCCAGTTCTCCCGAACGGTCATGTACCCAAGCAGAAATCTATTCTTGATTCTTTCATTATGAAGCCGCGATAAAAAGTCCCTCGTTGGGATTCCCCCTGGAACTCGAAAACAGACTCAGGTTTTGAAAATCGTCAGGCCGGGACCCCGAAGGCTCGATGGGATTTAGAATTTTGCCTCGACGGCGCGCTTGAAGTAGTCCAGCGACATTTGCAATCCGGTTCGCAGGTCGATCTTCGGCTCCCAACCGAGCCGGGCCCTCGCTTTGCTGATGTCGGGACAGCGCTGCTTGGGATCGTCCTGCGGGAGCGGCTCAAAGCAAATCTTACTGCTTGACTCAGTAACCTCCAGCACGACCTCGGAGCACTCGAGAATTGTGAATTCTCCCGGATTGCCGATATTCGTCGGCTCGTGCTCGGCGGAGTTGGCCAGCGCCAGGATTCCGGCAACTTCATCGCTGACGTAGCAGAAGCTGCGAGTCTGCAAGCCGTCGCCATAGACCGTGAGATCTTCGCCACGCAGGGCCTGCTTCATGAAGTTGGAGATCACACGGCCGTCATTGAGCTGCAAGCGCGGACCATAGGTGTTAAAGATGCGAACAATGCGCGTGTCCACCCGGTGATAACGGTGATAGGCCATGGTGACGGCCTCGGCGAAACGTTTGGATTCGTCGTACACCGAGCGCGGCCCTATGGGGTTCACGTTTCCCCAGTAGCTTTCCTTCTGAGGATGCTCCAGCGGATCGCCGTAACACTCCGAAGTGGACGCCAGCAGGAACTTCGCGGCGTGCTTCTTCGCCAGTTCCAGGCAATTCATGGTCCCGATGGAGCCGACCTGGAGAGTCTCGATGGCGTGTTCGAGATAGTCCACGGGACTGGCCGGCGAGGCAAGATGGAAGATGTAATCGAGCTTGCCGAAATCGAACGGGTGGCAGACGTCCTGCTGATGAAACTCGAATCGCGGCTCACTGCGGAGGTGGGAGATGTTCTCGACGCGGCCGGTGAGCAGATTGTCCGCGCAAACAACGGAGTTGCCCTCGGCCAATAAAGCATCGCAGAGATGCGAGCCGAGAAAGCCAGCACCGCCG
>PLBD01000390.1 GCA_003135315.1 Acidobacteriaceae bacterium
GATCTTCAGAACCCCGCGATCGTAGAACTCATTCCGCGCCCTCACGATCGCCCCATACGGCGCCGAGAGCGGGTTCACGCTCGCCTCTCCGACGAGACTGCGGCCGCGGGCGCGTGTTCCTGCAACAGGCCGAGCATCGCGTGCACAGTCCGTTCTGTCGCGCCCTGCTGCGAACGCATGACTTCGAAGGCACGCTGGCCGAGTGCGGCGCGCTCGTCATGATTTTCCAGCAGCTGCAGCACCGCCGGCGTGAGCGACTGCGGAGTGACGACGCGCAATGCATCAGCCCGGCGAAAGATGTCGATGACGTCGCGGAAGTTTTCCGTGTGCGGGCCAACCAGAATTGCCTTTCCGAACTGCGCGGCCTCCAGCACATTGTGCCCGCCGCGCGGCACCAGGCTACCGCCGACAAAGGTCAGATCGGCAAACTCATAAAGACCGACAAGCTCGCCGATCGTGTCGAGCAGGAAAATACCGCCAGCGATCGGCTTGGAGTAATCCCACTGCGAGCGCCGCTGAAAGCGGAGGCCCGACGACGCAAGCAAACCGGCAACCGCGCTAAAGCGCTCGGGATGCCGTGGAGCCAGCACCAGCAGCGCGCCCGGATATTCCGCCACAACACTCCGGAACACTTCCAGCAGCATCGCATCTTCGCCCTCCAGCGTACTGCCTGCCACGATGACGGGGCCGATCTCTTCGCGCCCAATCGTGCCTCCGAACTGTCCCACAATGTCAGACTTCGCCGGAAGCTTCACTTCGAACTTCAGATTGCCGCTCATGTGCACCCGATCTGCCGAGGCTCCAATCTGGACGAGCCTGCGCGCGTCTTCGTCGCTCTGCGCCAGGAACAGCCCCACATTTTGCATCACGGGCTGGAGCAATTTACGGAAACGCAGATAGCCGGGAAGGGAGCGATCGGAGACGCGCGCGTTCACCACTGCAACGGCTGCTTGTGAAAGTCGAGCCCAATGCAGCAGGTTGGGCCAAAACTCGCTCTCCGCCAGAACCAGCAGCTTCGGACTCAGGGCCTGCAAGAAAGGCCGGACTGCGAACGGCAAATCGAGCGGTAAATAAAAGACGTTGCTCTCTCCGAAGCGCTGCCGGGCCAGCTTCTGACCCGTGTCGGTGGTTGTCGAAACAACAATTCGCCAGGCAGGAAGCTGTGCTTTCAACTCTTCGACGACGCGCGAGATCGCCAGTACCTCGCCCACCGAGACGGCGTGGATCCAGATCGTGGGCCCAACGGGATCACGCAATAAGCGCTGTGGAACGCGGCCCAGCCGTTCGCCCCAGCCGGTGCGGTACTTGCCGTGACGCAGCATCTGCAGCAGCCACCACGGCGTGCTGACGATCAACGCCAGGAACAACAGCAAGCTGTAGAGCGAATACACGCTGCGATTGTAAAGCTTGCGGAATTAGAGTGCAGACGGCTTCGGAACCCTCAGGGGCTAAAGCCCAGTCCTATCTCGAACATCCACGGACGGCCTTAAGGCCGTCCCCTTCAAAGAACAGCCCCCACTCAGAATCTCTCTTACGCGTTGATCGCCATGCCAAACACCGCATTGGCGGCGTCCAGCATCGCCTCTGACAATGTGGGATGCGCGTGAATAATGTTCGCCAGCTCTTCCGCCGTGCACTCCATTTCCAGCGCCAGAACCGACTCGGCGATCAGCTCGGTGGCATTCGGCCCGATAATGTGTACGCCCAGGATCTCTCCATACTTCGCGTCGGTCACGATCTTGATGAAGCCCTCATGCTGCCCGACGATGCTGGCGCGAGAATTCGCGGTAAAGGGGAACTTGCCGATCTTTACCTCGTAGCCCTGCTCCTTGGCCTTGGCTTCGGTGAGCCCGACACTGCCGATTTCCGGATGGCAGTAGGTCGCGTTCGGAATGCGCAGCGGATTGATCTTCTTCACCGGCTTGCCGGCAATGTGCGTGACCGCAACGATGCCTTCCATCGCTCCAGAATGCGCCAGCTGCGGATAACCGGCGACGATGTCTCCAATGGCGTAAATCCCCGGCTCGGCAGTCCGCATATAGGGGTCGACTTTGACGAAGCCTCGTTCGAGTTCGATCTTGGTCTTCTCGATGCCCACGCCCTCCGTCCGCGGCGCGCGTCCGACGGCGACCAGCACTTTTTCGGCTTCCAGCTTTTGCTGTTTGCCATCGACGGTGAACGTCACCGCAACGCCGGACTTCGTCTTCTCGATCTTCTCCACTTTGGCGTTGACGAAACCGTTGATGCCGCGCTTGCGGTACACGCGCGCCAGCTCTTTGGAGATTTCCTCGTCTTCCACAGGGACATAACGCGGCAGCATCTCCAGGATGGTTACGTCGGTACCAAATGACTTGTAGATGCTGGCAAACTCCACGCCCACCGCGCCCGAGCCAATCACGACCAGCGTCTTGGGAATGTCGTTCAGGCTCAGGACTTCGATGTTGGTGAGGATCTGCGAGTCGGCCTGCAAACCCGGCAGCATACGCGCCACCGATCCACTCGAAAGGATGACGTTCTTCGCTTTGATCGATTTCTGCTCGCCGCCTTCAATCGCGACGGTGTGGATGCCGTCCTTCGCAGGCCCCGTCAACTTACCGTAGCCACGCACGACATCAACTTTGTTCTTGCGCGCCAGGAACGTCAGGCCTTTGGTATGTTTGTCCACGATGCCTTGCTTGCGCTTCTGGATGGCGCCCCAATTCAGAGAGACGCCGGCGGTATTCTCCAGACCGAGTTCCGCGCCTTCCTTTACGTGGTCGTAAACCTCGGCATTGAACAGCAGGGCCTTGGTGGGGATGCAGCCGACGTGCAGGCAGGTCCCACCCAGCTTTTCGTCTTTCTCGATGAGAGCGGCTTTCAGTCCTAACTGCCCGGCGCGAAAGGCCGCAGTGTATCCGGCAGGTCCGCTGCCGATAATGGCTACGTCATAGATGGTGTCTGGCAAGTGCGTGCTCCAATCCTGTTGATGATGACTGCGTCGATCGCTCGTCTGGTGAATACAGAAGACGCAGCGCGGCAGGGCATCTTCTGCGAGCCTGTCTAAATGGAATAATGGCTTCTGTCAAATAGATGATTGTAAATCACGGAAGAAGCAGACCGGTCCTCCAGGGGGCGCAAACCTATTGCCGCGCCAGCGTTAATGGCCGAGGCTCATCCTGCGGCTACGGCTGATGTTTCGATGCTATGCTGGCGTAGTCTTCCATGAAGCGCGTTGAAGAAGAACCTCTGGTCACAACCGACGCTGCGGAGCCCCCGCGCCGTGTCGGGCTTAAGCTGGTTGGCAATGCGTTCTTCCTTCTGCTGATCATCCTCACGGCGGCCGCCGGCGCCGTCTGCGGCCTGGCCCTGGTCTATTCCACCGACCTTCCGCAGGTGACCGAACTTGAGCACTACCGGCCCAGCACCATCACCCAGCTCTACGATGACCAGAACCGCGTGATCGGGCAGTTCGCGCTGCAACGGCGCGTGATCGACAGCTACAACGATTTTCCCAAGGTCCTGCGCGACGCGCTCATCTCGACCGAGGACAAGGATTTCGAGCGGCACTGGGGCGTGGACGTGTGGCGTGTCTTTGGCGCGGCCTGGCGCGACGTGATACTCGAAAGCCGCGCCCAGGGAGCTTCTACGCTGACCATGCAACTGGCGCGCAACCTGTTTCTCTC
>PLBD01000271.1 GCA_003135315.1 Acidobacteriaceae bacterium
ACGCCCACGCCTAACATCATCCCGCCGCTGCGCGGCTGGCTTGATCGGCTTTCGGGCGGTTTATGCCACCGCAAAATTTTTCGGCCGGTTGCGACACAGTCTCCAAAGGCCCGCTCCATCCGGACGCAGCAAAACCCCGACTTCTCTAGTAATTAAAGCGGTAGCGAAACTCCCCGTAAATTTGCCGCGGCTCGTTCCAGTGAAATCCTCCAAACGTCAGGCTGTTGTCGAGCTGCACCCTGCGATTGGCCACGTTGACCGCGGTCACGGAAACGGCGTACTTGCCTTCGGTGAAACTCTTGCCCAGGGCAAGATCCACCGTGGTGTGGCTGGGCAGATACGGCCCGGGATATTGTGCGTATGGCGTCCCATACAGTCCGTTGGTGAATCCCGAACCGTAGTACACATTCCCCGAGGCGTAGCTGTGCCAGGGAAGACTTGAATTGATGCCCCAGTTCAAAGTGTTTCTCTGATCGTGGTCTACCGGCGCCAATCCCGGCGGTATGTCGAGCGGACATGACGAAGTCAGGGGAACAGGACAGATCAAGCCTCCGGTA
Source organism: Acidobacteriaceae bacterium (assembly GCA_003135315.1). Lineage (GTDB taxonomy): Bacteria > Acidobacteriota > Terriglobia > Terriglobales > Acidobacteriaceae > Bog-257. The sequence goes on from PLBD01000271.1 coordinate 558, forward strand.
ATCGGCGACGTCGCCCGCGCGATCTGATTGGCATAGACCACGTGCGCCTGAGCGCGATGCCAGAGCATGGGCGAGTGCAGCATCAGGTCCCAACCCTGAATCACGGCCCCATACCAGGTAATCGGCCAGAACAGATTCGACTCGCCAATGTTGTTATGGTCCAGCCAATTGCGAGCGTCGGTTTGATAGTTGTCGATCTCCATGTTCCAGCCGCGATAGGGAATGATGAGGCTGGCCTCGTATTGTTTATCGCGCTCGCCACGCAGCGGAGCGAAGGTAAAGTTCTGGCTATTGGCGAAGCCGAAGAGTGCGCCGGTTGCGGTCACCAGTGGTGGCGGCTGGTAGTAGTGGCCGTAGAAGCCGCGAATCACCCAGTTCAGACGCGGGATTCGCACCGCAGCGCCCACGCGCGGATCGGCCTGATTCTCCGCGATTGACGANNATGGACGAGGCGGGGAAGTTCGGAGTGCCGTCGGTGTATTGGTTGTCGAAGTAGTTGTATTGGTGCTGAAAGAATCCGTAGATTCCCGCTTCAAGGTCATTCTTCCAGAAAGTCTTATTGACGTTCGCCTGCATCCCCACATAGTTGGCAACCTCATTCACGTTGGTGATCACCGGATAGTCATTGGGGCCGCCTTGGTAGTCAGCGGCGTTATAGTGATAAAACGGCGACAGCGTGAGCAAGGTGCTCGGGTTGAAGGTGTGAATCCAGGAGAAGAGGGCGTAGCCGTCGGGTTCGCGCTCGGCATCGTGCAGGCCATAGCTCGGCACTTCGCCCGATGCTTCCAGAATTTGATTCCCCTGGGAGTTGGGATCGGGATCAATCGGAATCTGGTAATAGTCCTGCCGCAAGGACGTGACTACGCGAAACTGATTCTGCGCATCCTGGTTGTAGATGAATGAGGCAAATCCGCCGTAGCCGTTCTCGGCATCGTGATAGACCTGCGGGATTGGCGTCTGCAGTCCGTAATTGCTGCGATTGCCGTTCAAGCTGGCATAGTAGGCGAAGCGCTGGGTGTGTCCGCCACAACTAATTTGGTCGTCGGTCTGGTAGAAATTTCCCGCGGTGAGGACGAGATCGCATTCCCGATTGCGCTCAAATCCGGTGCGCGGCGCGATGTTGAACATTCCATACGTGCGGTCGCCGTAGGTGGCATCGTAGCTGCCCTGCAGAACTTCCAGGTAGTCGATGTCCTTGGGATCAATCTGCGGTCCCAGATTGGTGGCGATGTTAGTGTTGGGGATGTCGACGCCGTCGATCAGCCACTGCACCTGATGGCCTCCGTTCATGTGCAGCATGTCGTGAGTCACATAGGTCGCGGGCACGTAATCGGTGATCATCGTAAGACTGTTGGTGCGATCGGCTCCGGGAGTTTCCTCGATGGCTTCGCGGTTGAGCATCGTGGTCGGCGTGACGCTGTCCATCGGCGCCGCCACGGGTGTTCCAGGGACGACGACGGTTTCGTTCGTTCCAGCGACCGCCAATTGGTAGTGCAGTACCGGGGTCGTATCGGATTGCACAATTGCATCCTGCTTCATCTCGGCAAAACCCGCCGCGGAGACCGTCACCGTGTACGTCCCGATGGGCACCGACTTGAACTCGAATTCTCCGTTGTCGGTAGAATCCTGCGACTGAGTCCAGTCCGAGGTTTGGGCCTTCAGCGTAACGTGCGCCCGCTGAATGGGGCGATGCTGGGGATCGTGAACGACGCCGCGAACACCGCCGAAAATCGTACTAGCGCCCAAGTGCGAAACCAGCAACAGGATTGCTGCCATCCCCAGCGCCGCTCCCACAGGCCAGGCCCACATCTCTTGCGTAAACGACTTCATAAGAGTCTCTCCGATCGCATTGCTTCTTTTAATAGCTGCTGGTTGCGCACGATTTTCCTGAGCGCCGACGCTTCCCTTCCCGCTTGACGCGCGAGGGAAACCCATGATCGGACGCGAAGCACCAAGCGCTCCGTCGGCCCGACCAAGCGAAAGCTCTAGAAAATGTGCGCGTTAGTGAATGCGAAGATTACGCGAGCGGCGGTCCGCGCTTTTGCGCGTTGCCCTCGACAAATCGGGCAAGGTCCGGTGAGGCGACGTGAAGAGAACCCAGCCATGACGAAGTTGGAACAACGGCCCGGCTCCGAACCCCAGGCGCGGTTACCGAGTGCGAGGTAACGGCAGTGAAATGGCGGTAGGGACAGCAGGCCGGGGCCGAGTGGAAGCCGTCGCCTTGCGACGGCATCGCGCAGTGATGTTGGCCACCGCGGCGACAACATGCAGGAACTGTCTGCTGCTCCCCTTGCAGGAAGGGCAGAGCAAATCCTCCAAGCTGGAGGACGAACAGCAGACTAGCAATCAACCGGACCATGCGCACGAGGATTGTACTACACCCCAAAGCCGCGACTGGAGTGGTGTACAACCATCAACATCGCCCTGGGGACGATCAGCCGAACAGGCGTTGAAGCGGACGCTTACCGTTGCAAATTGCGCACGTCTCAAGCTCAGCATGGGCGACTAGTCTGACAGACATTACAATGGGAACACCATCTCAGAGCTGCGCAAAGTTGATGTGACTCAAGAATCAACCGGAGAAATCGTGTGCGTTATGTAATCGTGGTTCTTGCCGTTCTCGGCATTGTCGTATCGTCCCTCGCCCTCAAGGTCCATTATGACGACCCGGGTAAGGAGCCGTGCAGTATCAACGACAAGTGGGATTGCGGCGTCGTGAATCACAGTCCGTATGCCATGGTTCGCGGAGTGCCTGTGGCTGCCATCGGCATTGCGGGATATCTTCTGATCGCCTTGCTGGGCTTCACCAGGCGCAAGGGTTTGCTTCTGACTTCCGTTCTGATTGGGCTGGCGTTCGCACTGTACCTGACCAATATTGAGGCCCACGTGCTGGAGGTATGGTGCCTGTATTGCGTGATCTCGCAGGGGATCATCGCCGTGCTCACCTTGCTGTCTCTGATCTGGATTGGCTGGTCAAAGCTGCATACGCGAACTACATAGCAGGGCGGGTTGTCTGAGCAGGGTGGTCTCCAGCCTTGAGTTTCGCTGGGGCTTACCAGTTGGAAGGCAAAGCGTCCGCGAGTTCGGCGGTAAGCGCCCACTCGATAGATCGCATTTTCTCGGTCGTGAGCTTACGCCCGTCGCAGGTGATGTAGAAGACATCGTGGGCAACAGGGCCTTCCGTGTCGATCAACGCTACTTCGATGCTGCACTCTTCCATGGTCAAGGTCGAGCTGATGGTATGGAGGAGTCCGGGCCGGTCCTGCGTAATGACCTCCAGCAAGGTGCTGCGAGACGAGCACTCATCGTCGTAGCGCAGGTGCGTTTTGACGGTAAGCTTAACCGGCTTCAGATCGGCCTTCAATCGCGACTCCAGCAGGCGATCGACTGAGGCTTCGCCCAGCAGGATCTCCCGCACTGACCTCTGAAAGCGTTCGCACTCTGGAGGATTCAGTTCCAGCCTGCGAAAGCGGTCCTTGAAATAAAAGCTGTCAACAACCACACCGCTGCGATTGGAAAACGCCATGGCCTTGGTGATGTCCATGCCCCACGCATAGAGAATGCCCGCCACGGTGCGGAACAGGCCTGGACGATCGTGGGTGACGACACTCAACTCCTGCTGGCCGCTGCTCGGCCGCAACCTGAGCTGCACCGGTTCGGTGGCAAGGCTCGCCGCCATGCTGAAGTGCTGGGCGACTTGTTCGGGCGAGTGTGAAAGTATGTAGCGCTGCGGCAATCCATCGAGGAACTTCAGCACCTCGGATGGCGGCGCAGGCAACAGGACGATTACCTTCTTAATGACCTCGGTGGAAGCTCTGGCGTCAAGACCCTCGGCATCCACGCTGCGATCGAAGTGGCCTGCCGTTCGGGTGTAGAGGCGCCAAAGATTCTCGGCCTTCCACGGGGTCAAGGCCTCCGGGTTCACCGCTTTGATATCGGCCAGAGTCATCAGTGTAAGCATCTTGAGCCGTTCCGGCGTGCCAATTTTGCCGGCCAGCTCAAGGACAGTCGAAGGATCATAGATGTCGCGGCGCCGCAGGGTGGAAGAGATTTCGAGATGATTGCCCACCAGGAAACAAACCGTCGCGGCATGTTCCTCGGTGAGCTGCATTCGTTTCGTGGCTGACGTGGCCAACTGGAGGCTGCCGTGCACATGGTCAGTGCCTTCCAGCCCTTTGCCTGTGTCATGCAGTAACAACGAGAGGAAGAGCAACTCGGGATGCTCCAGCTCCAGTAAAAGCTGAGCGAAGGGCTGTAGCGATGGTTCCTTGTTGTCCTTTAGCTGGTGAAGCACCTCGATCGCTAGGAACGAGTGCTCGTCGGCCGTATAGCGGTGGTAAAGGTCGCGTAGTACCAGCAGGTCAATCGTCTCGAACTCAGGAACGGCGCGGGTGAGCAGGTTGAGCGAATGCATGGCGCGCAGAGCATTGGCAGCATGGGGAAGCGTAAGGATCTCGCGCAGATGCGGCCACAGAAACTGGTCCTGTGGCATCGTCCCAGCCAGGCGGAGATGAGCATCATTGATCCTGCGCTCGGCCTCGGGACTCAAGGTAACGCCATGGTGAGCCATGAAGGTGAAAAGCCGCAAAACCGCTGCGGCCTCGCGCGCGTCGGCGGACTGCTGAAAGTAAACCCGGCCATCCACGACTGAAAATTCAGAGTTGGAAACGCGCGATCGCCAATGCTGGAATGAGCGGTACAGCGACGAACGCTCCTGCGAAACCTGGCCCAATAGCTGCAAGCTATTGCGATATACGTCTTTGGCGTGGCGAAAATAGAGCCGCATCCATTCGGCCGGAGAGACGGCCCCAGAACCGGTAGCGATGCCGCGAGCCGCCATCTCCTCTTGCGCTGCCCACGTGATCGTATTGTCGTCGCGCCGATGGCAGTAGTGCAGGTAGCAGCGGCTGGAACAGAGAAAGCTCATCGCATCGAGCACTTCGGCGTGCGCCGAGTTCTGCCGCACGCTTACCAAGTCCGGACGGCGGCCGGAACCAAGCGCGACGATCATGCCAATCCACTGCGCCACGTGGCAATCGCGCAGCCCGCCAGGACCATCCTTCAGGTTTGGCTCCAGATGAAAGATAGTGCTGCCAAAGCGCTGGTGACGAGCCTGTGTCATCTCCGACAGGCTCTGGAGCAGCGGGTCGGACTCGCGGGCGATCAATTGCGGCAGATGCTTGCCGTGCAAGCGCTCGAACAGCGTCTGGTCGCCTCCCAGAAAGCGGCAATCCAGCAGGGAAAGCGTGAACTCCAGATTGTCCTGGTCAAATCGCCCGCAATCGGCAAGCGACCGAACGCTCGGGCTGACGCGTAACCCGCAGTCCCACATTGTCTGACAAATACTGCTGACCGCATTCTTAATGCGGTCGCGGCCGGACTCATCTTCGGTCAGGAACAACAGGTCGACGTCAGAATAGGGGAATAGTTCGCTCCTGCCGAAGCCGCCCAAAGCAACCAGGGAACAGCTTTTGTCGGCATTGTCTACAAAGTACTGCTCCCACAATGTCAGAGCCAGAGTATCTACTAACCGGGTTCGGCTGCTGAGCGAGGCCAAGCCCGAGCCAGTGGCCTCGAAGTCATACTGGATACGCTGCGACTCCTGCCGGTGATGATTGCGCAGGGCAAAGTCGGGGACGGGGGCTTCCGTTGCAACTTTGGACGCAGAAAACTCAGCCGGCTGCGGCCCTGCGCTCACAGGGCGTTCTCGCCGCGGTCGTCGTTGCGGATACGGATGGCTTCGTCGACCCGGGTCAGGAAAATCTTGCCGTCACCGATTTTTCCAGTGCGTGCGGCATTAGTGATCGCCTGTATGGCGCGATCCACGATGTGGTCGGGCACAACCATCTCGATCTTCACTTTGGGAAGCAGGTCAACGGTGTACTCGCGGCCGCGGTAGAACTCGGTGTGGCCCTTTTGTCTTCCATGACCCCGCACCTCGGTCACAGTCATGCCCTCCACGCCAATTTCAATGAGAGCGTCCTTGACAGCGTCGAATTTCGCGGGCTGAATCACCGTTTCCAGCTTGGTCATTGATCGACCCCAAAGGGCAGCGCAGCTTTACATTTTTGCGGAGAGGTTGCTTTCACCGACTTGCCGCGCGGCGTGTCGGATTTGCTTGATAAGAACTTTGATACGCGACTTCGCGGCGAATGAGAAATTCAAACTATTTATGGGCAGGATTAGTTTCGATTATCGGCAGTCAGGGCGGCCGATACCGGAATGATCGGCAGTATAAGTCTTCAAAAATCGCCACCGGCACCTCCTCCTCCCGAAGCTCCCCCACCGAAGCGAAAGTCTTCACTGGTGGTTTGCGGGCTTGGGGTTATTGACTGAGGGGTTATCAGGCCCAATGCAGCGGAGGCGGCGTTCATCCACTGTTTGTCTTTTCCCGCCAGGCGGGCGGCGGTAAAGCCGCCGCGAACTCCGCCCGGGCCAAGAGCAAGCCAGCGTCGAATGAGCAACACAAGACCGGTCAACAATATGCCCAGAAGCATCGGATCCCAGGTATGCCGTGGCCAACCGAGATAGGGTTTATTTGAGACCAAGGTCAGGACGGCGGCAATCACACCCACAGCGATGACGAAGCGGTCCTTCTGCCGAACCCCGCGCGCGAGTACGACCGGCGGCAGGATCCAGATCAGCACCCACGTTGTCCAGTAGAACGACTGCGCATATTCATAACTCGGCCCAGCGCTGCCTACCAAGTCCCGCAACCCTCTGGGCAGGTTCGACGGCGAGAGCATGAGGTTGATAGCCAGGTAGATGCCGAGCCAGAGAAGCGCTTCGGCGGGCGAATATGCGTCCTCGAGGTAATCGAAGCGGTGACGGGTCCGCAGCGCGGCTACACAGATCAGCCCCACCACATAAAACACAGCAACGATCGCGCGCTGCACCGCGTCGGACGAGGTCCAGCAGCCCGCCAGGAAGACGGCAAAAATCATTGCGGCGAGAAATGCATACCACAGCCCGAAGCGGCGCCAGATCCAGAGCGACAAGACGGCGCCGGCGGCGGGAACGAGGGAGTGGGCTGCCTCCGTCGCCGGCAGCAAAGGATGGCCGCTGAATAGGGCGAACTGCATTCCCAGGCAAAGAAATCCAACCGAGCAGACGGCCAGCGCTTCCTCGATGCCATGGCGATACAAACGGCCCCGGGATACGGCAAGCTCGGCGGCCGCATAGCTGAGAGCGGCGCCGATCAGCAGGAAAATGCCGTCGGTTTGCTCCGAGAAAGGCCGAAGAAAGACCTCGAGGAACAGCCCTGCTGCGGCACATACGCTGATCAGGGTGAAGAGCAACAGGACCAGGCGCAGGAAAATGTTGGTGGTGCGCAGCTCGGAGACCGTTTCCTGTTCCAGCCGCTGGTGCTGCTCCTTGGTCAGGATGCCCTCGCCGGCCCAGTCCGCGATCAGTTTGCGAGCGCGCAGCGTTTCTTCGCTGGATGCAGAGTACAGTCTCACGCCTGCCTCTCGAAACGGCGCGCGATCACGACCAGCCCTACCACCATGGCAACCCCGGTAAAGACGAAGTAAGTCAGGATAAAAGTAAAGTCACGGATATTGCGGATGAGCATCGAGCTGACACCCACGTATCCGTAGACGGCGGAATAGGCAACGAAGGCAAACTGCCGGCGCTTCAGGCCCCAGGCGAGAGACACACCACAAGCGATAAGCAGGGCAAGAAACCATAGGCCGTACCCTTCGCGCTGGAACACGCCCGAAAGCAATGCCCAACAGCCAACGTTGGCCGCAATATTGAGGTACGTGCCGAAAAAATGCGGTTTCACACCGCGATACTGCAAGAGCGCTCCGCCGCCGCCGATTATCAGGCAATAGATCAGCGCATATTGCCGATAAGCCGCGTCCTGATGCGATGGCCAGTGCGAGATGGTGAGGCCGAACCATCCGGCGAGCGAAGACAAAGCCAGCGACAAGACGAAGCGATTGTCGAATCGATAAGCGAGGAAGAAAAAGAAGACAGCAGTCGCCAGGAGATAAAGATCCCATTGCCCGGAGAGCAGGTGGAGGCGGTTCTCCAGGTAAGCGAGTTCTAGGCACCAGACGAGGCTGCCCAGGTACAGCACGTAGTCGAAAACCGCATTGGGGGCAGGGGTTTGCGCGAATGCCCAAGCGGGCGCACGGGAAAAGCAGTACCAAGAACACGCGGCGAAAATAGTGGTAAGAATGACGAGGACGAGGACGTCACCGAGTTGTTGCGAATAGGTGGTGACAGTCCAGCCAAGCCCGGCAACGAATGCCAGCACACCAGCATAGAAGAGAATGTTCAGCTCAAGAAAAATCGAAAAAGGCTCTCTGCGGGCGAGGCTCGCCAAGTGAACGTGCTGCTCCGCCGATATTGCGCCTTGCTCCCTCCAGTGCTCTAAGCGGACGAAGATGGTCATGAAGTCCTGGTTCTGCCGGGACAATCGGGACCGCTGGTTGGGCCCATCAGTCAACTCATCGTACATTCCGATAGGCTCGCCGTGCAGAAAAATGCGCCAGTGGATGTGCCGAAAATTGAGTTCGTCCACATGTCCGGTTTTGCGAGATCTTGCCGGATTAGGAACGAGAAACGCGCTGGTGCCACAAATGCGGACCCTGCCCGGTCGACTCCGGGTTGCCTGCTAACAGGAGGCAACGCAAAAGGTCCAATCTGTCAGTTGAGCAAAATCCGCTTATCACAAGTGACCTGAGGCGCTCTCCTGTAGTCGCGCAGGAGAGAATCCTCCGATCTCGCCCTCAAGGGCAACGGCGCATGCGCCGCTCCTCATCAGCTATAGACAAGCGGAGTATTATTTTAGGCAGAGGTGGGGAGTGTTCAGGATCATAACCGTGGAGCGCGAATATGGCGCAGGCGGCAGCCTGGTTGCCGCGGAGTTGGCGCGCCGCAAAGGCTGGCAGTTGCTGGACCAGCAGCTCACCTGTGAGATCGCGAAGCTCGCCTCGGTGGATGAACACGCAGTAGCACGTCGCGAGGAGAAGTGCGATCCGCTACTGCACCGGCTGGCGAAGGTTTTCTGGCGCGGAAGCCACGAACGCTCGCTGCCGATCTCCGACGATAAGATATTTGACGCCGACGAACTGGTAGCACATGCGCAAGAGGTGATTGAAAAGAAAGCCCGCGAAGGTAACTGCGTGATCGTGGGGCGCGGGGCCCCGTACATCTTGAGGGCTCGTCCCGACACCTTTCACGTTTTCGTCTATGGCTCGCGCGATAAGAAAATCGACAGGCTGATCAAGCTGAAAATGAGCGCGAAAGATGCTACCGAGATGGTAGACACCATTGACCGGGAGCGCGCCGCCTTTGTCCGCAAGTACTTCAATGCGGAATGGCCCTGCCGTGGGCTCTACCACTTGATGCTGAACTCCGACCACGGGATTGAGCATGTGACCAATACCGTCCTGGTGACCATCGACTCCCTGGAGCGGCAAGGAAAAACTGAGCCTCCCGGGAAGAATGTCCACCTTGAACCGGTGCGCCAGTCGGCGGGCTAAACCGCCTTTCGGCCACCGAAAACTGTATTGGCTGCCGGAAGCTCACGGTCCCAGCGGATTTGCGCTCGCAGCGGGATTTCCTTCCAGATAACCCTCATCACAACAGGTATGTGACGGCTGTGCTTGCGCACGTAGACGCCGAGCATAGACTGAGGCTACGCGAGGTTGCCTGACCGCAAGGAGGTAGCCCGAATGCAGAAACGCTCCTCGAGAAGACCGCGAGCCACGCGGAATCCCAAAAAGAGGTTTGTGACATTTGTCTCCGGCGATTGGGGAGAGCTGCGGGTACCGTCATTACGTAATTTTCGTTCAGAACCAGCGGGTCAAGGACCCGCCACAAACCTCTTTAGGAGGTCACTATGCCGCTGAACAAAGTCAAGGCATTCCTCGATGCGCATGGCACCAAATATGTCGTAATCTCCCACTCCAAGGCATACACAGCTCAGGGCATTGCAGCCATCGCACACATTTCAGGACGGGAACTAGCCAAGACGGTGATCGTAAAACTGGATGGAGACTTGGCCATGGCCGTTTTGCCGGCGTCTTACCAGGTCGACCTGGAGGCGCTGCGCACGGCGACCGGAGTGCAGGTGGCGGAGCTGGCGACTGAACGCGAGTTCAAACAGCACTTCCCGGACTGCGAGACGGGAGCAATGCCTCCGTTTGGCAACTTGTATGGCATTCCGGTTTATGTGGACGAGACGCTGCTGGAGGACCGTGAGATCGCCTTCAACGCCGGCTCGCATTATGAGTTGATCAAGATGGCCTACAAGGATTTCGAGCGCTTGGTGAAGCCGGAAGTGATGGAGTTCTCGTCGGCGCACGTGACGCACGTACTTGTGTGAGCCAGGCTTGACTGGCCGGAGCAGCGCAAATTCAAGCATCGTCCGCAGGTCCATGCCGATGTTGCGCTGCTCCGGCGGTCAGATTCTGTAGGTAGCTTCTTGGGGTGTGCTTTATTCTTAGCGAACTTGCAGACGGCGGCCCGTGGTCGGGACGCTGATGGATCTCGATCTGCCGTCGGATCTGGTATCGGACAGGATCGCCGCAGTGGGCGAGGGCCGCGTCTGCACTTTGCGCTTCGTACATGCCTGGCGTTGTGCAACGAGGCGACCGGGCTTTGTGCCGCTTCAAATCCTGCTTAGCCCAACCTAATCGTTCGATGCCTGCTCCGCAGCATGCTTCGGATTCTTCTGGAAAACTCCAGAAATGCCCTGGAAGTCTCACCTGTCGCAACCGATGCCGCTGGAGTACAATTTTCAAGCGAAGACAGAGGAGAAATCACATGAGGCGATTCATACCCGTTGCAACGTTAATCTTAGGGCTGGCGGTTATCGGGCTGGCGCAAACTTCCATGACTCCAGGGATGCAAAATTCTCCGGCGCGCAAGTCCCCGCTGGCGGGTTATGCCGGCGCGTGGATTGGAACTTTCGAGGGGCATGCTTGGCTGACCGTCCGGCTGACGCAGCAAGGTACACAGCTTTCCGGCTCGGTGCAGCGCCAGAGCGACCTCAAGTTCAACGATCAAGGCGACATCAAGAGCGTGGGCGATGAGCAGTTGACGGCTGCAGTCGAGAATTCGCTGCTCAATGGCGACGGCCTTTTGCTGACGGTAAAGGATCCCGGTACGCAGCAAACCGAGCGATATCTCATGCGGCTGACCAGTGCTGACACCGCCGAACTGAAGATGGTGGCGATGTCCATGCCGCCGGGAATGCCGAAGCCGAAGCCGTGGAAGCTGAGCCGGGTGGGCCCTAATGCGGTGACGCCGGCTCGTTAGCCTCTGAGCCTGCGATCACCGTGAATCTTCTTGCCCTGCGGTTTCCCGCTGCTGCGAACATAACTGCGTTTGTTAAGACGCAGTGAAAGCGTCCGCCGCGCTTCCGCGCCAGAGAGAGCGGCTGGTACACTGCTAGCGATTGCCGATGACATCTCCAATTTTGCGCCTCCTTGGTGCGCTGGCTGCATTGGGCAGCGCCATACTGTGCTGGTTCCTGGGAGACGCGCTGGCCAGGCCGCTGCGGCAAGGCAAATTGCTTTCGCTGGACGGCTCCCACTACGCATTGCTGGCGTTTCTTCTCGTGCCGGCATTGATTCTGGCGGTGGTTGCGCTGTTCTGGGTACCACCGCGGCTGGCGGGCGGCGGTCCGCTGCCGGAAGGATGGCGCTGGCGCAGGGCGCTGGTGCTTGTGTTTGTTGCGGCATTCGCGGTTGGGCTGGCACGGTGATCTCCCGGGGCGTCATTCCCCAGAAAATGTTAGACGAGCACTGCGTCGCGGTTCTCGATGGTGGCGCGAACCAGTTCCACCAACTCGGCGGTCACATCATCTGGCAGCTCATCGTGCGTAAGGCTCTCGCATAAGGCGGTGAGATCGACCAACCGCGCAATGAGCCGCCATTCCGGTGGCAGGATTCCGCCGGCTTGCAAATATCCACACGAGAAGTGCGGTTCGGCGCAGGGCCGCGCAACGCGCTCATAACGGAGAAAATGGCCGAGGTCGACCAGCGGCGAGCCGGAGATTGCAAACTCCCAATCGAGAACTGCGGCGACTGACCATCGGCCGCCGTCGCATCGCACCATCAAGTTGCGCTTTCCGAAATCGCCGTGGACGAGGCAAGCCTGCGAGTCGAGTTCCGCAAGCTGCGGCGCTCGCGACCACAGTAACGCACTGACGCGCTCGCGCACCTCGGCGGCCATGCGGCGTTGCAGGTTCGGCGATGCCAGGCACAAATCAACAAAGTGCGGAGTGGGGTCGGGGCCGTCGAATAGCGGTGTGGTAACGGTCGGTCCGGGAGCAAGCCATCCTGACTTGGCGAACGTGCTACGGCCAATCGACGCCAGTGTCTCGCCAACGGAAAACGCCGCCGGAGCAATTGCGTCGCGATCTCCGCTCCGCTTCAAATCATGAAAGCTGATGCCTTCCACGTACTGCATCAAGAGAAAAGGCGGAAGACCGTCAAGACCGGCGGGCTCTGCGAAGATCACTTGTGGAACCGGGATGGTAGCGCCGACGACGCGCAGCAGGTCAATTTCCCTCTGACACAATGACGCGTCGTGCTCATAGATGCGAACGACAATCCAGCCAGCTCGCGCATCGAGACGCACCTTGAAGTTTGCGTTCCGGAAGCCCGTGGTCAGCGGCTGCACCTCGACGACCATGCAATTGCCCAGCGCGTGGTGGAGAAGGCGGTCCAGATCGGGCGCGGGCAGAGAGCGGCGCGGCTCGGAACAAATCCATCGAGCTTCGTGAGGGGCGCCGGGAACCATGGCTTTCGATTATCGCTGGCCAGCTCTAGTGGGCGGCTGCGGTATGACCGGCGCGGGCGGCAACTTCCAGGCGGACTTCGGCGCGGCGAAGGGCATATTGCACAGCATCGTAATCCAGATCGGGAGCGGCCTGCCGAAGCGCTTCTTCGGCGCGCGCCTTGGCTTCCTGTGCGCGCTTTACGTCGATATCTTCCGCGCGCTCGGCTGAGTCCGCCAAGATCGTTACCTTATCGGGCAACACTTCGGCGAAGCCCCACGCGACCGCGAAGTAGTGCGTGGCCCCGGCGTGGCTGTAGCTGATTTCGCCAAGCATCAGCGCGGTGATGAGCGGCGCGTGGCCAGGCAGGATGCCGAGATAACCGCTCTTCCCTGGTATCTGTACCTGGTCGGCGTCATCGCGTACCAGCAGTTTGTCCGGCGTCACGATTTGTAAGTGCAGCGTGTCAGCCATGGCAGATTACGCTTGTGCTTTCATCTTCTCGGCGGCTTCCAGCACTTCGTTGATGTCGCCTTTCATGTAGAACGCCTGCTCGGGAATGTTGTCGTGCTTGCCGTCGACGATCTCCTGGAAGCTGCGCACCGTGTCCGCGATCTTAACGTAGCGTCCCTGCAAGCCGGTGAACTGCTCGGCCACATAGAACGGCTGCGAGAGAAACTTCTGGATCTTGCGGGCCCGGGAGACCGTGAGCTTCTGGTCTTCACTGAGTTCGTCGATACCCAGAATTGCGATGATGTCCTGGAGGTCTTTGTAGCTCTGGAGCACGCGCTTGACGGCTTGCGCGCAATTGTAGTGAGCATCGCCGACGACGCGTGGATCGAGAATGCGTGAGGTTGACCCCAGGGGATCGACGGCGGGATAGATGCCGAGCTCAGAGATCTGTCGCGAAAGTACCGTGGTCGCATCCAGGTGAGCGAAGGTAGTGGCCGGCGCGGGATCGGTCAAGTCGTCGGCAGGAACGTAAATCGCCTGCACCGACGTGACCGAGCCCTTCTTCGTCGAGGTGATGCGCTCCTGCAACTCGCCCATTTCGGTGGCCAGGTTGGGCTGATATCCCACGGCCGAAGGCATACGGCCGAGCAGCGTCGACACTTCCGAACCCGCCTGCGTGAAGCGGAATATGTTGTCGATGAACAGCAGCGTGTCCGATCCTTCTTCATCGCGAAAGTACTCTGCCACGGTGAGCGCGGTCAGTGCTACGCGCAAACGCGCTCCCGGCGGCTCGGTCATCTGGCCATAGATCAGCGCGGCCTTGGACTTCCCAGGCTCCTTGATGTTGACCACGCCCGACTCCTGCATTTCCAGCCAGAGGTCGTTGCCTTCGCGGGTGCGCTCGCCAACGCCGNNGCGCCGCCGAACAAGCCGATCTTGCCGCCCTTCAGGAACGGCTGGATCAGGTCGATGACCTTCACGCCGGTCTCGAACATTTCCATGGACGTCGACTGCTCGTCGAAGCGCGGCGCCTGGCGGTGGATGGGATTACGTTTGTCACACGGCACAGGGCCAAGCTTGTCCACCGGGTTGCCGATGACGTTGAGCACGCGGCCAAGCGTCCCACGGCCGACCGGCACGGTTATGGGGCCGCCGAGATCCAGCGCCTTCATACCGCGCACCATACCTTCGGTGGGCTCCATGGCAACGCAGCGCACGCGGCCCTCGCCGAGCTGCTGCTCAACTTCCAGGATGCCGTCGAGCGGCTGGGGCACCGTGAAGCCTTCGCTGGTAACGCGCAGCGCGCTGTAGATGGGCGGCAACGCCGCCTCGGAAAACTGCACGTCCACTGCGGGACCTGCGATCTGAATAACGTGTCCGATGTTTTCTGACATAAGCCCTCAGTGCTCAGTGGCTAGTGGTCAGTGGCCAGTGAAGCCTGACTCACTGCTACCACTCATTGTTACCGCTCAATCACGTTGTTGCCGCTCAATCACGTTGACCCTAAACTCAGCACTAACCGCCTTCGGCTAGCCACTGATCACTGGCCACTGGCCACTGCTGCCCTAAAGGGCAGCCGCGCCGCTGACGATCTCGATAATTTCTTTCGTGATCGCCGCCTGGCGGGCGCGATACATGGTCAGCGTCAGCGAATCGATGACCTCGTTGGCGTTGTTGCTGGCCGAATCCATGGCGGTCATGCGGGCGGCATTCTCCGCCGCCACCGACTCCAGCATGGCCTGAAAAAGCTGGAGCACTACATAGCGCGGCAACATGCCCCGGAAAATCTCTTCCGCCGGCTGCTCGTAAATGTAATCGACATCGGGCGCGGGAAATTCCTTCGCCCGGCGCTCGTCTTCCGTTTCAGGCGGCTCCTTCAAACTAATGCCGGCGCCCCTGGCGGCTTCTCCCATGCGCTCGCGCTCTTCCAGACTGAACTCTTCCGCCAGCGCCACTTCGCGGCGGCCGATTTCCTGCACCGGCAGAATGCGTTGCGCGATGAGCCGCTGCGAGATCACCGACTTAAATTCGTTGAAGATCACGTACACCGAGTCAATCTCGGCGTTGTCGTAGGCGTGGATGACTCTTTCGACAATCTCCTCAACGGCTTCGTACTGTAGTTTGCCGAGAAGGTTCAGGTGCTCGCCAACAATCTGGACCCTGCCGGCACGCGTCTCAGCACCCGGTGTCGCCACCGGATAGCGGCGGCGCATGTAATCGCGCCCTTTACGGCCAACCGCGGCGATGCTGATGTTCTTGTCCTTGAAGAAATCCAGGAACTTCGTCGCCGCCTTCAGCACGTTCGAGTTGAAAGCGCCTGCCAGCCCGCGGTCGCCGGTAACCAGCACGAGCAGTATGTTCTGCTCCGGCCGTTGCGCCAGCAGAGGATGTTTGGGCTCGCCGGTTTTCTCATCCACGAGATCGCCGCGACTGATCAGCGAGCGCAGGACGCTGGTAATCATCAGTGAGTACGGTCGCGCAGCCAACGCACGTTCTTGGGCGCGGCGCAGCTTGGCCGCCGCCACCATTTTCATGGCCTTGGTGATCTGCCGCGTGTTCTTTACGCTGCGGATGCGCCGCCGGATATCGCGTATGTTCGCCATTCGCTCTTACGCGCTCGCCTTTGCTTCCAGTTGATGTTCGCTGGCGAAGCGGTCCTTGAATTCGTTGATGACTTTAGTCAGCGAGGCGCGCAGTTCATCATCGAGGACCTTCTTCTCCTCAATTGCCTTCAGCACGCCGGGGTTCGTGGTATCGACGTAGGAATAAAGCCCTTTCTCGAAGTCACGTAGTTGCTCGATCGGCATGTCATCGAGCAGGCCCTGGGTTCCAGCGTAGATGATCAGAATCTGCTTGGAGAATGGCAGAGGCTGATACTGGCCCTGCTTCAGGATTTCCGTAAGGCGGCCGCCACGGGCAAGCTGGGCCTGCGTGGCTTTGTCCAGATCGCTGCCGAACTGCGAGAACGCCGCCAGTTCGCGATACTGGGCCAGGTCGAGGCGCAACGTACCGGCAACCTGCCGCATAGCTTTGATCTGCGCGCTGCCGCCGACGCGGCT
>PLBD01000432.1 GCA_003135315.1 Acidobacteriaceae bacterium
CCCCTTGCATGACCTGCGTCATGCCGCACGTGGAACTGGCCCCAACCAGTTGGGTCTGGCTGGCCGTCAGCAAGGTGCTGAAGTACGTCTTCACCGGCAACGACACCGAGACCTGAAGAAAAGGATACGGGGCAACCGACGCCGGCGGTGCGGTGACACCAGAGACTGAACTCGGGAAGGTCCAGGAGACAGTCGCCGCGCCACCACTATACCCATTGAACCCGTTCTTGCTGGCATACCAGCACATGGTTGGCCCACCGGAGCCATAGGCGTTGCAATTGCCGGCGGTGCCGATGGCAAAACCCATGTTAGGCAGCGTTGTCCCGCTGGCAATCTCATAGATGTCCATGGCACCGGCCTGGCAGGCGGCATCGGCGGCGGTTTGCATTTGCTGCCGTTGGAACCAGAGGTTGGTGTAGTCAACAGCAAACGCCAGCACCGCCAACAGGAATACGCTCAGCATCAGTACGACAAGAATGCTCGCTTGGCCGGCTTGGCGCCGAAAGCGCTTGGTCGTTTGCCCTCCGTTAACTGCGACTGATCTCATGCCACACCTCGTCAAAAAACAATCCGTCCTTCGGAAGTCACTTGCATGGTTGGAGCGTTGAATCCTGGCAAACTCAGATACGGCACGTAGGGATAGTTGATCTTCACGATCACGCGACTGGACGGCGTAGATGTTCCATCCGGCCAACTGGGGGTCACCGTCATACCGGTGATGTCATGAAAGCAAACTTTGGCATAGCCCATAACCACGCTGGTGACATTAGCGCCTGTGCTGTCACTACAGCCGGTGCTGGGCCCGCTACAGGTGCTGCTGTCCGTTCCATGGGCAATGGCATAACGAACTCCCTCGCGCGCAGCGTTACACAGCACGCTGTAGGTGTAGATCGTCATGCAAAATTCGAAGATCAGGAAAGTCACCAGCAACAAGGTCCACACTGAGAGTGCGAATTCAATCAGCATGGAACCACTTTCCTCGCCGGCGAACCGGGTGGCGCGGCTCGCTCCGAACGGGTGTAAGCGGCCGCTGGCGGTTGTCATCAGTCGACCGCCCGCATTTCCGCCGCCCAATGTACCGTCAGCGACGGTAACGTGAAGCTGAAGAAATTCACTGGAATCGGAGGACTGACCGTGTAAACCACGTCCACGCGCTGGGTCAACATGCCGTTGTTCGACTCCGGGTCCTGGTCGGGGGTGAACGTCAACGAACCAGAAGGATAGGTGCTGCAGCTTGTGATATAGCCGTTGGAAGTCTGGGTTACTCCAATCTCCTTCGAGCAAACCTCCACCGTGGTCTTCGTCAGCATGTTGGCCAGGCCGGACAAGTCGCCGCCGGCTAACCCAGCGACTCCCGCGGTGTCGGAGAGCGATCCTGACGTCCCGGGCGACGGTAGCGCCTGCTGAGCGGGTGAAACAAAGCCCTGTCCGGAATACTGCACGGCATTGCGTGATGCCGACACCAGGTTTGCCGCGACGATAAAGAAGTAGCCGATGTCGATGGCGAAGCAGAGCATCAACACGAGGACCGGCATCAGCATCGCAGTCTCGATCAGGCTCGATCCCTGACCGTCTGTCTCTGAGGGACGCGATATCGACATCAAGATGTTCACCGACAAGCAAGCCCCCTATAAAAATGCTACGGCGGAACGAATGCGGAGCCCAAGGCTTATGTCAGCGAACAGGAAAAAGATTTTTCCTATTCGGCACGATGTCAGAATGGGCCATCGCGCTTGTAGATTTGGCGCAAAGACGCAGGTATTTATGGCAGTCGAAGTCCGATGCGCGCTAGCCTGAGTTTGTGCAGGCAGAACTAGCGAGGACGCCCGAACTCGGAGCTTCGGCTTTAGTCATTCCACCCGCGATCACGAAGGCACGGACCAACCTGTGGAAGAAGATTTTCTCCTTCCCTGTGCTGCTCGCCATAGGCTTAGGCGGGGCGATTTTCTTGCTCGACAGCGACAGCATTGCTGATCCCGATATCTGGTGGCACTTGCGGAATGCGGAAGTATTGATGCAAAGCCACGCGGTGATACATCACGACTTTTATTCCTTCACGGCGACGGGCGCGCGCTGGATCAACGAAGCCTGGCTCAGCGAGCTGCCTTACTATCTGGGATGGCGATGGTTCGGTATCCGGGGCATCTATCTCGTGATGCTGGGCGAGGTGGAACTGACACTGCTCGGCGTCTTCGGACTGGCCTACCTCAAATCTAAGAACGTGAAGGCTGCATTTGTTGCTTCCTGGCTTGCGGTATGGCTGGCGACGGTTTCCTTCGGTCCGCGAACCTTGCTGGCAGGCTGGATGTGCCTGGTCGCAGAACTCTTCATTCTGGCGCAGTACAAACAGGGTAAAGACCGCACATGGCTGCTGCCGCCACTCTTCGTGCTATGGGCCAACCTGCATGGTTCCTGGCTGATCGGCATGGTATTGCTTTCCATGTTCTGCGCGGCAGGACTTTTGCAAGGAACCTGGGGGCGTCTTCAGGCCACGCGCTGGACACCAACCCAGATGCGAAAGCTGGCATTGGCAGGTAGCTTGAGCATCGCTGGACTATTTCTGAATCCCTACACCTACCATCTGGTCTCTTACCCGTTCAATTTTGCTTTCAAACAGAAGCTCAACGTGAACCATGTTGACGAATGGATGAGCCTCGACTTCCACAGCGTGCGCGGCAAAATCATCTTCCTCATGTTGGTTGCGACGATTGTGCTGGCGCTGGTGCGCAAGCGGCGCTGGGGACTGGACGAGCTTGCCTTCCTGCTCCTCGGCTTCTATGCGGCCATGACGTATAGCCGGTTCTTGTTCCTTGCCGCCATCGTGTTGACTCCAATGCTGGCGCGGGAACTGGACTTCCTACCGCCATATCATCCGGAGGTCGACAAGACTTGGCTGAATGCGATTCTTATTGCCGCGCTCCTGGGTTTCTGCATTTGGCGGTTTCCATCGCGCGGGCAATTGATGCGCGACACGATTCAGAACTATCCGGTGAAGGCCCTGGACTATCTGCAGCAATTCCAGCCGGAGGGCCGAGTTTTTAATGATTGCCTGTGGGGCGGTTACCTGATCTGGAATGTGCGCAACATTCCCGTCTTTATCGACTCACGCATCGATATTTACGAGTACAACGGCGTCTTCGCCGACTACCTGGATGCGATGGGCGTCAAGAACACGCTGGAAATTCTGGACAAGTACAACATCCGATACGTCTTGTATCGGCAGGAGAGCGGTGTCGCCTACTTGTTGATGCACAACTCCGGATGGAAAACCCGATATCAGGATGGAACCACGGTCCTGCTAGAGCGGGCGGCCCTGGCCAAATAGCAAGCCGCACGACCTCGAGGGCATCTTGGCGTTGGCCTTGATTGTGCGGGAGCACAGGAACTGCCACGAGATGCGCGCGGGTCAGCTCTTCCCCAACAGACGTTTGAAGATCAGGCCCTGATACTCACGCAGGGTCTTGAAGGGATTCATCTTGCTCTGGCTCTTTTTCAGGCCGTAGTCGTATCGCAGCGGCACCTCGCTGAAGCGAGAGCTGTAGGGCAGCACACGTAGCAGCACTTCAAGATTGGCCGCAAACGACTTCGTGGTTACATACCTATTGCCGAAGTGTTGCAGCGCGCGTTGCACCACGTCGGCCTTGAAAGCGCGATAGAAAATCGTATAGTCGGTAATTCCCCGCACATGAAAGAAGGTCGAAAGAACGACATTGACCAGGTAGCTGCCCCAGGTTCGCTGCCAGGGAAAGTTAACGTATCCGCCTCCACGAACGTAGCGTGAGGCGACGACAACATCGTCGCCGTCATAAACTCGTCGCGCCATTTCCGGCATCACCTTCAGGTCGCTCGTGCCATCCCCTTCGATGATGAAGATGCAATCACCAGGTTCGGCGCGGGCGGCCGCCGCCACCAGGCCGTCATAGAACGTCATAGGCACGCCCAGATTTACGGCATGGGTGACGATTTGAAGGTCCATCCGGTCGCGGAAGCGCTCGGCTTCCTCCTGAGTGTTATCGCGGCTGCCGTCGTCCACCACGATGACAGCCAATGTCATCGTCGAGGCCAACTGCTGCAGGTCGTGCAGCACTGTGCCGAGGTTGGGGCCCTCATTGTAAGCGGGAATGATGACGTAGCTTTTGGCCATGGATCAGGTTGCGGAATAGCCCACTCAGAAGGTCGCCACCACGCGTTCCACGTCGGCGCGATTTTGACAGATCCAATCGTGCAATTGCTCAATCCCAGGCAGGGGATCGATGGTCGGATGCCAATCTAATTCGCGCTCTGCCTTACGAATATCGGCAACAAATACCGGTTGATCACCGGCGCGGGGTTCGGCATAGGTCACGGGAATCTTCTTCGCCATCAGCTGTTCCAGAAACGCAAGCAGTTCCAGCAGCGACAGGGTCCGCTTGGGTCCGCCGCCCATGTTGAAGATCTTCCCTGCTGCCCGCGCGGGATCGGAGGCTGCGCGTCGGTAGACGGCAACCAGGTCGTCCACATGCAGCAGATCGCGCACCTGCAGGCCATCGCCGTAAATCGTGATGGGCCGCTCCAGCAGCGCCGCGATAGTAAACCATGCCACCCATCCCTGGTCCTCGATGCCGAATTGCCGCTGGCCGTAAATGCAGGATTGGCGAAACACTACCGTGGGGAGACCGTAGATGCGTCCATAGTCGTGAACGTATTGGTCGGCCGCGCCCTTGCTGCAACCGTAGGGCGAATGGAAGTCGAGCGGGCGATCTTCCGCGATGCCGTCGGGAAAGTCGCGAAAACTGTACCGCGTGGCGCCCTTCACACACACAACGTCCGGCATTCCGCCATACACCTTGTTGGTGGAGGAATAAATCACCAGAGGCTTGTTTCCTGCCTGGCGAACCGCCTCCAGCACATTGAAGCTGCCCCGGGCGTTGATTTCAAAATCCTCAATCGGGTGAACAATGGAGGTGGTGACGGCAACCTGGGCGGCCAGGTGCAGCACCACCTGGGCGCGCGCCACGGTGTGCAGCAGCGAGAAGTAATCGTAACGGACATCGCCCTTAACAAACTCGCATTGCGCGGGAAACTTCTGCTGCAGATAACGCAAATTCAGGTCGGTGCCCTTGCGCGAGAGATTGTCGAACACGATGACGCGCCAGCCGTCGCGGATAAAGGCTTCCGCGGCGTTCACGCCAATAAAACCGGCGCCTCCCGTGATTACGATTGTCCCGGCGCCCAAGGCTCGCTCCTGCGGTTCCTCGAAACTATTGCTGGCATGTACATGAAGTGTAGCGATTGGGAACGGATCGCCGCCGCGTTTCCAATCTAACACAGCCTTGGGAGAACGAAGACTGCACTACTTACGGCCCGCGCTACTCGCGGGCGTCAGCGGCTGCGGGGCCTGCGATAGAATTGGGGCACATATGCTCAAACTCGATGAGGTGGCGGGCCGGCGCAGCTCATCGACGCCAGCGAATGCATCCCGGCAGCGATGGGCCTGGCTGGCACGGCATTGGGACTTCCTCGGGGTGTTGCTGCTGATGGCTGCCTCTCTGCCGTTGGCATGGGGCTCGCCGCATACGGT
>PLBD01000468.1 GCA_003135315.1 Acidobacteriaceae bacterium
CTCCTGGGCCGCGTCAGGCTCGTTGGCTGGGGCGCATGTCTCGATGTCTGTGCCGTCCACGCGGGCCACTAGCCCGGTTCGGGCGAGCACCATGTAGACATATTCGAGCCACTGCGAGACTGGCTCAGCCGTGGCGATCCGCTTGGCGATGAACGCGAGTGCATCGGCGTTGGCCGCGTCGCACAGCGCGTCGCACAGTTGTAGCCACTGGTGCATAGACAGTCGCTCATCCCTGGGGGTTCCCCACCGCCGCAGCCGAACAGCGGCCGCCCTGCCGTAAGCGGCAGCGTCCTCAGGTGTGCCGCGCACGAGTGCGTCGAACCCCTCCCTGAGGAGGTGCAGCGCTTGGTCTGAGGATTGATCAGCCACCATCGCGGGTGCCTTTCCAACACCACCTGGCGCAACTTGTTGCCCCTTAGGTGAAGTCCTGGTCTCCTTGTAACGTCTCGTCAGCGCATTGAGGCTGGACGGCTTAAGGATTGTACAACCCGCGAAACTAAGGCGCGGTTGCGTAAGGGGTTAAGAAATTGACATCGCAGGACGATACTGGTGCTCGGAGGTTGATCTCATGCCCGGATGCGGAATCCATGACCGACGATGTGACGGCGCCATCACACCGCGTCTTGTCCGCAACCTCGGAGCTGGCGCGTGCTGAGTGACGATCACTGGCTCTCGTCGACACGCGTAGCCACGCATGACTTCCTCGACACGTCGGAATCCGCCGAGACGGTGCGGCGGGTCAACGGGCTGCGCGGTCGCTGGACAAGACGCTCGGACGGATATTTCACGCTAGGCGCCGTTTCGTTCTTGGATGCCGCGGAGGCGCCCGACGGCTATCTGGCGGCGGCGGCCCACACAAACTCCTTGCTCTCCACAGCCTTCGACGACCTCTACAGCGGTCTGTTCGGATTCTTGGCATCCGTGCTCGACGAGCCGGTAGACTATCGCGAGCCTCTCGCGTTGCCCGGCTTTCAGATTTTCGAATTCTACGGCGAGCCGTCGGAATCACGTCGGCCTCAGGACTTCCAGGGACTTGATTTGGGTGAGCAAAGCGCGGCCGAGCGCGCGCATTTCGATGTGCAATTTCTTCGCGCCGCTCCCGGTTGCACACCCGAGGCGACAGTCAGCTTCACGTTGCCTCTGGAACAACCCTCGGGAGGCGCCGGGCTGGCAGTGTGGCCCCTCGATTGCGCGGAAGCAGTCGAACGCAACATGTCCGAGGCCGACCTGCTTGACTTTGCGACGCAAAATGCCTACGAGCGGGTCAGCTACGAAACCGGCCGGATGATCCTGCACGACGGTTTGATGCTGCACGCGGCGATGGGCGGCGGTACGGGGCCGAGGGGGCAGCGAATCACCCTACAGGGTCACGGAATCCGTCATCGGGGGCGCTGGACGATCTACTGGTAGCAGCATCAGCGGCACAGTTTCGCGGGTGCGGCACGAAGGGTCGCGGCGGCGTCAGAGCAGTCCAAGCAGCTGCAGGTCGGTGATGTACTTGACGATGGTCGGCGCCGAGACGTGCGGGATGTCGTTGTCTGGGCCGAGATTCGCGTCCTGCACCGCCGAACGGAACCGCTCGCTCGGTGCGGCGGAAGCAGGCGCCGGCTTCTGGGGCCGCGAATAGTTGTGCAACAGCGGCAGGAGCGAGTGCTGGCGCTGCCGATCCGGGAGGCCACGCAGTGCAATTTCGAAGCGCTGCAGCCAGACGTGGGCCAGCAGCAGGAAGTCGCGCTTGCCACCGGGCTGCTGGCGTTCCAGAGTGAAGGCGATGGTCGAGGCAATGAAGTCGATCACCATGAAAAGCGCGAAGTACAACACCAGCTTGTGAAAGTCAGCCGGGCTCGCCGACTCGGGATGACGGTATTTATCGACGAAGTAGGTGACGGTGCCCACGACGAACATGATGTCGATGAAGGGCGAGACCAGCGGCAACAGGATTTGGAAGATCACCATATTGGGTATGGCAACCCAGCCCAGCGCGCCTTTTTGCTTCACCGCGCCGCGATGCTTCCACACCGCCTGCATGATACCGAAAGACCAGCGGAAGCGTTGCCGCATCAGGCCATTCGCCGTGGTGGGAGCTTCGGTGTAGGCCAGCGCGCGGTCCTCATAGTTAACATAGTAACCATCCTGAAGGAGGGCCATGGTGAGATCGGCGTCTTCGGCAACGGTGTCGCGCTGATAGCCTCCAGCCGCACGAACGGCGGCCGTGCGCCACGCGCCGATGGCGCCGGGAACGACGCTGACCGCATTCAGCGTGTTCAGCGCACGGCGCTCGAAGTTCTGGCTGGTGATGTATTCGAGGGCCTGCCAGCGCGTCCACAGATTCACCCGGTTGCCGACCTTGGCATTGCCGGCCATGGCGGCAACTTTGGGATTGCTGAAGTGCGGCACCAGCTTCGAAATCGCGTCGGGCGCAATGATAGTGTCTGCGTCGATGCCCACGAACACCTCTTCCGTCACCTGCTCCAGGCCATAATCGAGCGCGTCGGCTTTGCCCGAGTTCGCCTTGGTCAGCACGGTAACGCGTCCGGCCGCAATCTCGCTGGCGAAAGCGGAGCGAGTGACCTCCAGCGTCGCGTCCTGCGATCCGTCGTCAATCACGATGACCCGCAGCTTTGGGTAATCGGACTCCAGCACGGAGCGCACGGTGCGCTCGATGACCTTCTCTTCGTTGTAAGCCGGGACGAGTACGGCGACGGCGGGACGGTAATTCGGATCGTCAGTGCGGCGACGGCAGCGATCGTAGATGGCGAGCACACCGACCAGCACCAGGCGTCCGCTCATGAGCACGTCGCCCACAAAGAAGACAAAGATGATGAACGATTGCACCAGTCCGAAGAGGGAAAAGTTGAGGCCATCGACCCAGGCCGCCCAGCGCTCATTGGTAGTGATGGGAGGCATGACGTCGGCGCGGGTCTTGCCCATCAGTTCCGAGACCGGCACCACTTGATAGCCGCGCTCTTTCAGGCCATCGAGGATCATGCCGAGCGCCAACACCGTCTGGCTACGGTTGCCCCCGCCGTCATGGAGCAGGATGACGTTGCCGCAGCGCACCAGATTATCGGGTGCGCAGGGCGGCAGATTCTTCATCACTTCGTCCGCAATCTCCTGCGCCGCAGGCCGCGGATTGTCGCGCCAGTCATTGGGATCGATCTTCTCGCCCACCGTGATATAGCCCAGGTCCTGCGCCAGTTCCAGCGGGCGAACCTGGTCGGCGGTGTCGGGCGCTTCATCGATAGCATAGGGCGGCCGGAACAGTACCGGCTTGACTCCCAGCTTCCCCTCGAACAGACGCTCGGTAAGGTTCAGCTCCACTTCGAAATAACGCTTGGAGATATTGCTGATGTCGGGATGGGTGAAGGTGTGGTTGCCGATCTCGTGGCCTTCGTTGTAAATGCGCTTGGCAATGCCGGGATATTTTTCCGCCTGGGCGCCAATCAGGAAAAACGTGGCTTTGGCACCGTGTTCCTTCAGCACATCGAGGACCTTCGGCGTCCACTCCGGATCGGGACCGTCATCGAAGGTCAGTGCTACTTTCTTCTCCTGCGTGCCGCCGTACATGTCGACCACATAGGGCATCGGCAGCGTCTTGAAAATTTCATCGCTGACCAGATTGGTGTTGGGATCGACCGTGATACGCCGCTCGCCGGCAGCCGGCCGCGACTGAATGCGCAGGACCTCGCCCTGGCCTTCGATATCCACGTCCTGACCGGGCGGAACGATGTCCAGTTTGGTGGTGGCGGCGGCCTCGAAGGGTTTGTCCCACACCGCCCAGAGGGAACGATCTTCCGAGCCCAGGCGCCAGAGCGCGAAAGAGTCGATACCGAGCGCGTGCGCGGCGCGCATCTGGTTCAGCGCGGTGACACCATCCAGAAACCAGACGTCGTGGCGAACGTTGTTGTCGTCCAGGTAGGCGAAGTGCGGATTCATGGCATCGTCGTCGAAGTTGATGTCCGTTTCCGACTCCGAAGCCTCCAGCCAGGCTTCCTGCGCCGACACATTGTGGATACTTTCCGGCGGCGTGCCTTTCTTCTGGTCCTTCTTCATCGCCCAGTCGTAGCCATAGTTGGCAACCGCGCAGATGATCTTCTGTTTAGGAATGACCTTCAACGCGTCCTGCATGTTCTTGACGAACCAGTCCTGACCGGCAACAGATCCCGGATCGCCTCCCGGATAGTGCTGGTCGTAGTTCATCAGAATGAGGCCGTCGGAAAGCTTCGCAATGTTTGAATAGTCGAAGTCGCGGTCGTTGACGGGAACCGCAATGTACAGCTTCATGCCCTGGCCGTGAAGACCGGAGGACAGCTCCTCGACAAGCTGGCGGTAGTCGTCGCGCGAGCTGTCGGGAAACGCCTCGATATCGAGGGTGATGCCCTTGTATTGGTCGGTGGCGAGAAACGCCATCAGTTCGTGGCGGAACCTCTGGCGCGCCGCGGGATCGGCCATGAACTGCACGGTCAGATCGGGATTCCACTTGTTGACGACGGGATCGAAGTTGTTGACCAGAGGGAAGACTTCGGTCTGCGCCTTTTCGCCCTTGAGGAACGCCATTACTTTTTCGTCGACGGGGCGCGCCTTACCGGTGTCGTCCAGCACGTTGAACAGGGTGTTCATTTCCGTCACGGACTGCAGGCGGCCATCGGCCGTCAGAACGTGCATCCACTCCGGAAAGAGCAAGTCGATTTGCGGATAGTACTCCTTCAACGACGCGAAGCTGGCGGCGTCCCACTGCACGTAGAACGCGCCGCGGATGCCCTCGTCGGAGTTGAGAACTACCTGCGAAGCCGGCTGCTTGGTTTTGCGGTGCGTGTTCACACGGCGAGGCGGTTTGTGTTTCTGGTCGGGCTTCAGCGCGTGATAAGGCTTCTTGACTTCGGGCAATGCGACGCCTGGGACTGACGATCCCCGCAGGACGGAGAGGACAAATAGAACCAGCAGCAGGGTAACGGCGATGACGCTGCAATCAATGATGAACCGCAAACGGCGCCAGCGTTTACGTTGGGGATCGAAAAAGACCTGATTGGAGTGAGGCATTGCTCGCTTTCATCGTAAATGGGTGCTGGAAACCGAGCAACTTGGCCAGTAACCGCATCTCAGGGCCGGTTCAG
This sequence comes from Acidobacteriaceae bacterium, assembly GCA_003135315.1. Taxonomy (GTDB): domain Bacteria; phylum Acidobacteriota; class Terriglobia; order Terriglobales; family Acidobacteriaceae; genus Bog-257. The sequence continues at coordinate 5,115 of PLBD01000468.1, forward strand.
CCGCCAGATGCCGAAATTCAGATAGCTGGCATAGCTCACCCACAACAGGTAAGGGACCAGCAAGAACGCCGAGACCGGAAGCAGCACGTAAAAGACAAAAATGTTGAAGGCGATGGCGAGCCACAGGATGACGATCTCGGCGAAGGCGACGCCGGGCATGCGGGAGCCAAAGAATATTCCCGACCAGGCGACATTGAGCGCCAGTTGGGCGAAGAAAATCAGCAATGCGGGACGCGCGCCGCCTCCGTATTGCCGCCAGACCAGCCAGGCGGAAATGGCCATCAGCACGTAGAGCGTGGTCCAGACCGGCCCGAAGACCCAGCTGGGCGGCGTTCCCGCCGGCTTACGCAGTTGCGGATACCACTCGCGAACGCTGCTGGCGGTGAAGAAGGAGCCGAGGCCACCTGCGCCAAGGCAGATTGCGAAGAACACGATCAGGACCAGCCAGGGTTTTGCGTTCACAGATGCAATTGTAGCGGGAAGCCGTCAGATGAGACCCTTGCAGGCGTTGTGTCAGGGCACGACTTTCAGTCGTGCCGAAAACGTGAGTCGAAGGTCAGGGCTTCAGCTCGCGCAAACAGGGGCTGAAGCCCAATTCACTAATTGAGCTGATTGCGGCACGGCTGAAAGCCGGGTTCTGACACGAATCATGTGACGTGGTCTCACTAGGAGTGGCGGCAGGATCGACCAACAAAAGCTCAAGAGTACCAGCTCGTAGCTGACGACTGATTGCTGATAGCTGGCAGCTACGCAATCAGCAGCACGATCTTGCCGTAGTTGGCGCGCTGCAAAAGCAGACGGTGCGCCTCGCCGGCCTGCTCCATGGGCAAGGTATGCCCAATCTCAGGATGCAGTTTGCCCTGCTCGATCCAGGGCTGCATCGCTTGAAGAGTTCGTTCGATGAGTTCGCGATCTTTAGCCAGCACGCTGAGCCACAATCCGTGTGCGCTGAGGCTCTTCGCCATCATCACGCCGGAATCGAACTGGTGCCGCTGACCGGTTGCAGTGCCATAGATAATCACGCGTCCAAAGGGGCGGCAGCAGCGCAGGCTCTTGGCGGTGTGCTCGCCGCCCAGCATCTCGAAGACCGCGTCCACACCTTCGCCGTTCGTCAGCTCTTTCACACGCTGCTCATAATCAACATCGCGGTAGTTGATGCCGTGATCCAGTCCGAGTTTTTTCACTCGCTCCAGTTTCTCTTCTGAGGACGACGTTCCGTAAGTCTCGATGTCCAACAGCTTGCCGATCTCGACCGCGGCGGTGCCGACGCCTCCCGCGGCGGCGTGAATGAGCACCCGGCGCTGATGGCCGTCGGTCCACCGGTTCGGTTCGAGCGCATCACTTGTGAGACCTGCCTTCCAGTACGCCAGATACGCAGTAAGAAAATTCACCGGAAACGCGGCTGACTGCGCCGAAGTCCAACCCTTGGGCTGGGGCCACAGCAGTTGCGGCTTCATGGCAATCTTCTGGGCAGCCGCGCCCCATTGCATGTAGCCCATGACGCGCTCGCCAGTGCCTTCGACCACGCCGGCAAACTCGCGTCCCGAGATGAACGGCGGAGGCGGCATGCCGCCATAGCTGCCACGGGTTGTCATGGTGTCGGCGAAATTGATGCCCACCGCTTCCACGCGAACGATGACTTCGCCCGGAGCGGGCTGCGGCTCGGGAACATCCCTCACTTCCAGAACTTCCGGACCACCTGCGCGAGTTACGAGGACGGCTTTCATATCAGTTGATTGTACGACCCGCGACCGAAGTCGTCGTCATCAGCGCGACAGTGGAGCACCGCTTCAGCGGTGCAGTCCTGATCAAGTCAAGGCGAAATCCCTCAGCGGCTGAAGCCGCATTGTCTGCGGCATTCCCGGACGGCCTGAAGGCCGTCCCCCTTCGAGTAACCGACTTAATCAGAGCTTCCTCAGGACTTAGGTTGGAGGGGTCGTCGAGGTTTCGTCGTCGATAATCGGTTCGCCGCTCTGGCGGCCCATCTCATCGGTGATGACTTTCAACACCTCTTCCCGCCGTCCTTCGTCGTGCATGCGCGAGGCCATCTCCTGCAAAGCCACGTTCAGAACGTGGAAATGATGCAGGTTGCGATAGTGCGGATCGGTGGTGAGTTCCTTCCATAAGCCGTGCAACAGGTCCACGTCCTCCTGGCGCATGCGCGGCGTGTGCGGCCCCAAGGTGTATTCATGCTTGGCTCCGGCGGGATCGTAGACCACCAGGCGCAATCGCGGACGCGGCTCGGGCAACCGCTCCCAGGCATCGCCGGTAAGCTTGCCTTGCTCGTCGGCGGTGAGCTTGTTGGATTGTCCGCAAACAATCACCGACGCGTGCAGCCGCTGCGCGGTCGCCACAATGCTTTCGAAGATGTCATTGGTCGGCACTACGAGCAGGGAAACGTGTTTGCCTTCCTTTTCGGCGACCGCGACTACGGCGGAAAACAGCTCCTGCTCGTACTTCCTGAAGACTTCCGAGCTGTCCACCAGCTCACCACCGCCGAACGAATCTTCGCGCTGATAGATGCGCGAGGTCATCACCACCACGTCCGTCTTCATGGTGTCCGTCTTGGCCAACACCTTCCGCAGGTAGTACAGGTTGTGGGGATCGCGCACCGCGACCAGGATGTTGCCCGGGCGCACTTCCATGGTTTCGGCGCTGAGCTCGGCATTCTGTGCGATGTTGAACTGGTCGAACCCAGACTCGGAGTGCGCGTGCTGTCTGGCAGTAATGCGCTCGGAGACGGTGAAGATCGCAAAGAAGGCAAGACTGAAGGCAATGCCGGAGATGGTTGCCAACTCCTTGGTGAACAGGTTCACGACGGCGGTGGAGAAGAGGACCAGCGAAATGAGAACCAGCCCAACCGGAATCTCCACGCCCTTGATGTGGAAATTTCCCGGGACCTTCCATTCCCGGTTCTCCGGCTCGGTGTAGCGCAGCACGACAACGGCGAGCGACTTGAAGGCGAAGCTCCAGATCACGCCGAAGGCATACAGCGAGGCGAGCAGATAAACGTTGCCACGGCTGGCGACGATAGTCAGAATCTGCAGGCCGACGATCAGGTTGATGATGCGATAGCTGGTGCCGAACTTGGGATGCGGTTTACGGAAACCGGGGGTGAGCACGCCGTCTTCGCTCATGCGGTTGAGCACTCCGTTGGCGCCCACGATCGCGGTGTTCACCGCGCCCGACAGAATCAGGGCGCCAACGAGGACGACGAATCCCTGAAACACCAGCTTCAGGCTGTAAGGCCCCACGACGTTCATGGCCAACCCGCCGATCAGGTTGGCAAAGTAATCGGGCCGCACGTGGTCGGGGATAATCATCACCGCGAAAAACGAAACCAGCGAGGTGAAAAGCAGGCTGTACAGGAAAATTACCAACCCCGTCTTTTCCAGGTTCTTAAGTTTCGGATGCTCGATTTCGCGGTTGATCTGGGCCAGCGATTCCTCGCCGCTCATGGCCAGGACCGAGTGGCCGAAGCCCACCAGGAGCATGATCAAGGGAATGCGCGCGGCCCAGGTATGGAAGAGCCAGCCCAGCGACTCCTTGTCGTGATGCATGCTCGCCGCCGACGGGAACGGGGGCAACGGTGCCGGATGCTTGAACAGAGTGACCAGACACCAGACGATGAGAATTACCACCATGACGGTAGTGATCTTCATGATCTGCAGCGCGCGCTGGCTCGACTCGTGAATGCCCTGGGTGTTCTTCCACCAGAAGTAGAGGGTGACAACGATTGCGAACAGCGCTGCGAAGGCGTTATCGGGAACGGTGATGTTGTAGCCGAGGTGATGGAAGGTGTCCGTTAGAAATCCGGACAGGTACAGGCCAGCCGACACGGCGCTGATGGGGCCCGTCAGCACGTAGTCGAACAACAACGCGGAGACCGAGAGCTTGGCCAGGTTCCCGCCCATGGCCTCTTTGACGACACGATAAACGCCACCGCGCACGAACATCGAGCTGGACTCGATGTACACCGCTCGCACCGCGTAGCTGAATAGCATGACTGCCAGTACGAACCACGGAGCGCTCTTGCCGATGACCTTCTCGGCGTCGCCGCCCACGTAATAAGCGGACGAGGCCAGATCGGAGAGCACAATTGCCGACGCCCGCCAGAAAGAAATAAACGTCAGCATCACCGAGGTGGCGACGAAGACTTTGATTGCGGGCCGCTGTAGGTTGTTAGCCGGCGACGACATTGAAGGCATAAGGTGTTCCCGAGTCTTCGGGCAGGTCTCTCACCCCGAGGCGCGGATGGAAGACATCAGTGTACCGCTATTACCGATGCCGCTTGAATGTACTCGTTTGGTGGGAAGTTGTCAGCTGGCGAATTTTTCGGGCGTGTTTGTGGATTGGCAGCCGTAGCCGGCAACAGCTACTCCCGCCTGGTAAGGTAAGTCCGGCTGATGCGGTCGTGCCAGCAGAGAGCGTCGACGTCCACCAGCGCCCACAACAGGCCCATCATCAGGGATGCAGTCGAGAAGTACAGTCCGATCACGCGGCTGCGACGATGGCGCCAGCTCAAGTGTCCACCCTTGAACGTACGCAGGTGAATACGCACCATCCTCATTCCGGGCGTGGCGCCGCCATACATCGTGAAGACATACTGATACACCGCCCACAGCAGAATCAGTACTCCGGCTGCGGCGATCAGAATCGGTTTCATGACAGACGGTCTGGGCAGCATCTTGTAGGTGACAGCGCCGAAAACGCCCGCGGCTGCGGCCACAATTGCGCAGTCAATGAGACCCGCGTAGACACGCCGCGAGATAGGCACGGCCTGAAAGGGCAGCTCGACGTGGTCGGCGGACGTCGCGGCAGGTTGCTGGGCATTCGACAAGGATTGCAATCCGTCAAGCAGCCGGGCAGTCGGAAACGCCTCCAATTCCTCCGGCACGTCCAAAATGCGCACCTGCTCCGAAACCACCGGATCCGCCAAACGGTGGAACGTCTCGTCCGGCGCGGAAGCCGGTCGCGGGAATGCGATGACTTTTCGCTTGCCTCGCGGCCTTGCAACGGGCGCGGTTGTCAGGTCTGGTTCCGCTGCGATGTCAGGGAGACAAGAATCTGCGTCGGGCAATTCAACGGCATCTGCGGCTGCAGTTCCGTGCTTTTCGCTCGAGAGCGCAGCAGCGTTAGGGAACACTGGAACTGGTCCGACGGTCTCGGCAAGTCCGGCCACCGGGACCGCAGCCGAGCAGCCGCTGGCTTCGGCTCCCGAGTTCGCTGCTCCAACGTCTGTTGGTTCCGTTTCCGGCGCCGCTGGATTTTCCTCCGCGTCAGTCTGCGGAAACGGAAAGCGCATGCTGAAAGCTCCCACGACGCGCCGCCCCCGCCGGTGGCGATAGCCTGCAACGCGCGACTGGATCTCTGTCCGCCACGGATCATTAGCCGGTTGCGGGGAATCGGCGGTGGAATCGGAAGGCAATGCTTGGTGTTCAGTCATGTCGTGGTGTAACTATTCCGGTTTTCTGTCGGCACATCAGGGAACGTTTCGCGGTGCGCAGTTGAAAAAAGAAGCTGCATCGCCGCAACACGGAGTGCCGCTAAGCCGTGTCCTCGGAATCGAACGCGCAACCCCCGGGAGCCAGGCGTGTTTAGAAGAACGTCGGCCCTGCACGTCATCAAACTGATATCGCGCCAGGTTTTGCCTGTGTTCATCCGACGTGCTAAGTTGCAAGGTTCCACTTCATCAGTACAAACTGGCGAAGGGACGCTCGCCTCTCGATGACTTCTCGCATTCGATTGATTATCACGGCGCTGTTGTTGTGTCACCTGTTTCTGCGGCCGACCGTAGTAACCAGCCAGTTGCCTGCTTCGGGACAACAACAAAACCCAGCCCAAAGCGCGAGCCAGCCGCCGGCTTCCAATGCCGGGCCTCCTGCCGCCTCAGCACCGCCCGCGAAACCTGAAGTCACGGTCAGGACCGATACGGGCGAGGAAGATGTCAAGACCGAGCAGATCATTCAGCAGGAACTGCAGGAAGGCAGCCAGGATCTGGGACCGCAGAGGCCGGCGACGAATGTTGCCCCGGGCCGCAATGAAGTGCTGATTCGCGCCGACGAACAGGAAAAGAACCAGGACGTTTACTCCGTGCGGGGGCACGTCGAGATTCGTTTCAGTACCAACACCGTGCGCTGCGACCAGGCGACGTACGACTCGACCAGCGGTCAGATCACGGCTACCGGGCACGTGGTATTCGAAGGCGGTGCGCACAACGAGCACATAGTCGGCAGCCATGCCACCTTCGACGTCAGCCGTGACAGCGGCACGTTTTACGACGCCACCGGCTCGACCGGCGCCAAGGTCAAGAACCATATGATGTTTCTGACCTCTTCGACACCGTTCTTTTTCACTGGCAAGGTTGTGGAACGGCTAGGGCCCGACCACTATCGCGTCTATTACGGATTCGTGACCTCATGCCAGTTGCCAAATCCCAAGTGGCAACTCGACTCCAAGGTAGCCGATGTTGAAGTTGGCGATGAAGCAAAGATGCATCATGCCACGATGAAACTTCATGGGATCCCCGTCTTTTACTTCCCGTTTGTAGAACATCCGGCCGACAACCTGGGGCGAAAGAGCGGCTTCCTGGTGCCGGTCTTCGGGTTTTCCAACACCCGCGGCACCATCTTTGGAGATGCTTACTATTGGGTGATTAGCCGCAATGCCGATGCGACCATAGGGGCCTCGATCTACACCAAACGAG